>NZ_DASSCY010000368.1:0-5943 GCF_035697385.1 Mycobacterium sp.
ATCCGGTACTGCTTGTCGCTGCGGTCGCCCAGCCGCGGGATCGTCAGCTCGACCATCAACGGATCCAGCTGAGCCCACAGCGGTTGCATATTGGGGATCACCCCGAGCCGCGCGAAGCGGTCCAAATCCGCGTCGTCGACAAGCTGGGCGTGCGCGATCACCGGTCGCCGATCCCGCGGACCGTTGGTGGCCACCACGTGTTCGATGGCATCCAGCGCCTGGCGCACCGCCGCATCGCCGATCGCGTGAATGTGGATCTGGAAACCCAGTGCGTCGACCGCACATACGGCGCCTGCGAGGTCCTCCCACACCTGCATGCCCCTGTTGTTTCCCGGGTCGCTTCGCTCCTGCCCTCCGTGGTCGTGCAGCGAGCCACAATACGGCGCCAACAGCGCTCCGGTCTCGTTCTCGATGACACCGTCGGCGAAGAACTTGACGGTCTGCGCGGTCAGCAGCGGCGAGGCGACCTCCGAGACGCGGCGACGCGCGTCGGCGAACTGGTCGAGCTGTGTGGCGAAATGCCGGGGGTCGGCGTACAGACCCAGGTTGAACCTGATGCCAAGAGCGCCCTGGCGGGCGGCGTCGATATAGGTGTTGACGTCCGCCGGCTCGACCCAGGCATCCTGCACCCAGGTCACGCCGCGGGCCAGGTAGTAGTGGGCGGCCGTGCCGAGAGCGCCGATCCGCACCGCCGAATCCCGTTCGGGCACAACGTTGTACACCAAGTCGACGGCGCCCCATTCCCGCAGCGTGCCCAGCACCGAGCCGTCGTCGCGGCGGGGAATCTCTCCGAGCGGCGGGTCGGGAGTATCGGCGGTGATGCCGGCTCGCTCCAGTGCGACGGAGTTGCACCACACGGTGTGGTAGTCCCATGCGCGCAGCACCACGGGCCGGTCGGGAACGGCGGCGTCCAGCCAGCGGGCGTCGAACAAGCCGCCGGGGGCGAGGCTGCTTTCGTAAGACGCGCCGACGATCCAGTCGTCATCGGGGTGTTCGGCGGCGAATTTGCCTACGGCATCGACGATCTCGTCCACCGACTTGCATGGTCGGACCTGTGGGCCTACCGCTTCCAAGCCACCTGGCAGCGGATGGGCGTGGCCGTCGCCGAACGAAGCCATCAAGAAGCCACCGCCGAGGTCGACGTCGTCGGCTCCCGTCGCACGCTCGCGGGCCCTCTCACCGAGGGCTTGGACCACGCCGTCGACCACCAGCAGCGCGTCGGTCACCTGCCCGTCCACGCCGGTCCAGATGGTCCCTCCGTGGAAAAACGTCGAAGACACCTCGCGACGGTACGACACCAATCCGGTGACCGCACGGTTCCGAATACTGGATATGGCACGCACACCTGCGCTGTACAGGACCCGGATCACCCATCTACGCCGAGCGCCGGTACATCACTACTTCGAACATCGCGGTCACAGCTGGTACGTCGACGTCGATGAGCTACCTGAGCTGCCGCGCTGGCTGCGGCCGTTCGTGCGGTTCGACGACTCGCTACGCGAACGCGTCGACGCGGCCCTGGCCCGGCACGGCATCGATCCGCCGGGCGGCACGATCACCGCACTGATACAGGCCAGGGTGCTTGGGTATGGGTTCAGCCCGTTGCGCCTGTACTGGTGTCACGACGCCGCGGGCGTGCTGCGCCATGTCATCGCCGAGGTGCACAACCTCTCGGGCTCATCGCACGCCTATGTGCTGCCACCGCACCGCGATGTTCCCGCGATGGTGCGCAAGAAGCACTATGCCTCGCCGTTCAACGGGGTCGACGGCTACTACCTGGTGCGGGCCCCGCGGCCGGATGCCGAACTCGACGTATGGATTTCGCTGCACCGCGACAACCAGCCGGCGTTCGTCGCGACGATGCGCGGCCGGCGTCGACGGGTGGACATCGGCGAACTCATCCGGCTCCACTCCGTCGCACCGTTGGCAGCGTTGGAAATGCGGGTGCAGGCTTTCACGCTGCGACTGCGCGGCGTCGCCGTTGTCCCACCGCCGCATCCTAGCGAAACTACTTCGTCCACAATGGAATTCACATCCACGGCGCCCAGATCACGAATACCGTGACGGTACTGAAACAGGTGGCTAGGCTACCGCTCGTGACCACCGAACTCGATGTCCTGCTGCGCCAGGTGGCCCAGCAGGACGTTGACGCGTTCGCCACCTTCTACGACCGCACCCGGGCACGGGTATTCGGTCTGGTCACCCGCGTGTTGCGCGATCCCGGTTACAGCGAGGAGACCACGCAGGACATCTACCTGCAGGTGTGGCGCACCGCGGACAACTACGACCCCTCGGCTGGTTCGCCGTTGGCGTGGCTGATGACGCTGGCGCACCGGCGCGCGGTGGACCGGGTGCGTTCCGAGCAGGCCGCCAGTGCGCGCGAGTCGCGCTACGGCGCCGCCAATGTCGACCCGCCGTCAGATCACGTTGCCGACTCGGTGATCCTGCGCGACGAGCGACGCCAGGTGGCCGATTGCCTTGGCTCGCTGACCGACGCGCAACGCGAGTGCATCCAACTCGCCTACTACGACGGGTTGACGTACGTCCAAGTGTCCGAACGGTTGTCGGCGAATCTCGCGACCATCAAATCGCGGATGCGCGATGCCATCCGGGGCCTGCGCAGATGTCTGGGGATGGCATGACAGAACCGAACGACTCCGATCTGATCGCATTGGCAACGCCGTATGCGCTGCATGCGATGTCGGAGGCAGAGCGCGCCGACGTCGACCGTCGCGTCGCCGCCGCACCGGCCGAGGTCGCGCAGGCCTTCGCCGACGAGGTCCTGACGATCCGGGAGACCATGGCCGTCGTGTCCGCGGCCACCGCGATCGAGCCACCCCAACAACTGCGGGACCGGGTGCTGGCCCAGATAGACGCGGGCCCGGTCCGCCAGTTGAGGCCGCGGGTCCAGCGCTGGCAGAAGGCGGTGCTGGCCGCGGCGGCCGCGCTGGTGATCGGGCTCGGTGCACTCGGCGTCGGGCTGGCGCTGCGGCCGGCGCCCACCCCGTCGACCGCCGAGCAGGTATTCGCCGCCCCCGATGTGCAGACGGTGTCGGGCGACATCCCCACCGGTGGCACGGCGACGGTCGTGTTCTCGCGCGAGAAGAACGCGGGGGTGCTGGTGATGAACGACGTCGCACCACCGCGACCGGGCACGGTGTATCAGATGTGGCTCATCGACGACCAGGGCCCACATTCGGCGGGCACGATGGATGCCGAAGCCGTCGCACCGTCGACAACCGCCGTCCTGCCGGACCTCGGCGACTCCCAGGCGCTGGCATTCACGGTCGAACCCGGCAGCGGGTCGCCGACGCCGACGACGCCGATCATCGCCGAACTGCCGCTGATCTAGGCGAGCGTCGCCGTCGACGCCTCCGCGACGACATCGGCCACGTCGCCCCTGCGCTGAAACGCCCGCCGCTGCCGCATCGCCCCGTTGCCGTGCTCGGCGATCCGATCGAGTTCGCCGTGCACCAGGTCGTAGTCACCGACGTCCTCGAGCGCGGGCCGCACCCGGTCGACGAGACGATCCAACAATGTTCGCGCGGGAGCGGTTTCGTGGCTTTCGAGCAAGTCGACGGCTTGGCCATCGAGGCCGTCGCGGGCGGACTTCCAGTAGGCGGCCTTCAAGACGTGCGGCGCCAGAGGCGGGATAGGTTCACCGCGTCGCTCGTCGTCCAGCGCGGTCATCACACAGCCCCGGATCAGCGCGGCCAGCAGAACCGTCTCGTCGACGGTGGCCGGCACGTCGGCGACACGCACCTCGATCGTCGGGAATTTGGCCGACGGACGCATGTCCCAATAGACCATGCCGTCGTCGAGCATCGCGCCCGCGTGGCGCAGCATCCGGACAACCGCGTCGTACTCGTCGACGGAGTCGAAATGCGGCGGCGGGCCGGCGCTGGGCCAGCGCGCCCACAACACGCTGCGCCAGCTGGCGTAGCCGGTGTCGGAGGCCCGATAGACCGCCGAATTGGCGGTCAGCGCGAGCAGCAGCGGCAGCCACGGCCGCAGCCGGTTGCTGACCCGGATCGCGGCCTCGCGGCTGGGCACTGCGACGTGCACGTGACATCCGCAGATGCCTTGCTCGGAGGCGACCATGCCGAATTTGTCGGCGATTTCGCGGTAGCGCGGGTTGTCGGTGATCGGGAACTCGTGCGGCACGGTCGGTGGAAGCCCGACGGCCAGTAGCTGCGCACCGCTGGCTGCTGCGGAATCGGCGGCGATGCGGCGCAGCCGAGTCAGTTCGGCACGCAGGTCGCCACTGCCGCCGACGACGCCCGTCGTCGTCTCGATCTGGCAGCTGGTCAGCTCGAGCTGCAGTTTGACCCCGCGCTCGGCTGCGTGCGCGGCCACCTGTTCGTTGCAAGCGACCGGTTCGCCGGTGGTCGGGTCGACGAGCAGGAACTCCTCCTCGACGCCGACGGTGGGATGACTGGCCATGGCGAAAGTATTGATCCGACCCATCGGATCTCTCACGACGGGCCGGATCGCGCTAACAAGTCCTTCGGTTGTGACTCCCGGGATCGGAAGTAGCGGACAGGGATTGCCCACCGCAAGCCCGCGCCAAACATTTGCTGCCGATCTTGACGCCTACGATCGGATCATGGCCAAGGACTTCCGGTTCGGCATCGGTCTGCGCAACGCCAAGTCACAGTCGTCGATCCAGGAGTTCGCCCGACGGGTCGAAGACTTCGGATACGACGTGCTGCATGTGCCCGACCACCTCGGGATGGCGGCACCGTTTCCCACCTTGACGACGGCGGCCGCGGCCACGAGCACGTTGCGGTTCGGAACGTTCGTCCTCAACGCCGGTTTCTACAAGCCGGCGCTGTTGGCTCGCGACGTCGCCGGGCTGCGCGACCTGTCCGGCGGGCGGTTCGAACTCGGGCTGGGCGCGGGCTATGTGCGTGAGGAGTTCGACGCCGCCGAGTTGCCGTTTCCCACGGCACGGCAGCGCATCGAGCACTTGCAGCACATGACCGAGTACATGGCCGAACATGTGCCGGATGTGCCAATCCTGATCGCGGGCAACGGCGATCGGCTGTTGACCGTCGCGGCCACCCACGCGAACATCATCGGCTTCACGGGCGGTGACAGCGTCGCCACCGACGACGCCGACCCCCTTGCCGAGCGAATCGAGTTCGTCCGCAACGCCGCGGGGGACCGCTTCGGCGAGTTGGAGCTCAACATCGCGGTCACGGCGATGCCGGTCGACGGCTCGGGGATGCCGGACCTATCGATACCGCGCCAATTCCTGCCGACGTTCTCCGATGAGGAACTGCTGCGCCACCCCGGCGTGCTGTCCGGATCGGTGCGCGACATGGCAGACCGGGTACGAGAGCTCCGCGATTCGTA
Organism: Mycobacterium sp.; assembly: GCF_035697385.1. GTDB lineage: Bacteria > Actinomycetota > Actinomycetes > Mycobacteriales > Mycobacteriaceae > Mycobacterium. The sequence goes on from NZ_DASSCY010000368.1 coordinate 5,359, forward strand.
CGGGGTGAGCAACGTCATCGTGCAGGCTCCCCACGCCGAAGCGTTCTCCAAGGTGATCGCCGAACTGCGCTGAATCGCAGGTTTGATCTGGTGCTTGCGGGAAATGCCTTTCGTCATGGAGCGGCGCGCCACGCTTGAGGATCCCGCGAGGTCAGGCGCCCGGATGCTGGACAGGGCAGAGGGCGTCCTGATGGCGCTTCGGCGCTGCACGGTCGACGCGGCGTTCGACGAAATCGTGAGCGCCTCGAAGCGGCATCGGGTGCCGACGCTGAGCATGGCCCACGCGCTGGTCTCGCTGGCCGCGAAGTCGGCGCACGACGACGAAGCGACCGCCGCGGCGCGCTACGAGTGGGGTTCGCTGCTCGACCAGGCGCGCCGGTAAGCTGCGAGCGGTCCCGCCCTCGTAGCTCAGGGGATAGAGCACGGCTCTCCTAAAGCCGGTGTCGCAGGTTCGAATCCTGCCGGGGGCACTCATTTGCTGTATTACCTCGGCTGATGGCTGACATTTGGTCTTCGGTTGATGGGCGACAGTGTTTCGGCTGATGCTTGACAGTGGCTTCGGCTGATCCTTGACACTCCCTTGAT
>NZ_DASSCY010000369.1:0-2176 GCF_035697385.1 Mycobacterium sp.
GCCCAGCCGCCCGCCCAACCCGGCGGCGAACAGCGGGCGCAACGCCCGCAGCGGGCCGCCGCGGGCTGACTGCACTATCCCGGTGCGCACCGTGACCACCCGCAGCCCAGCTTGGACGGCGGGAGCCGTCGCGGCCTCCCAGCCGGCGACGACGTCGGCAACGAACCCTTCACCGCGCGCGCTGTCCTCACACAGCAGCGCGTCGCCGCGGTCAGGGCCGTAAATCGCGATCGCCGAGGCGCTGACGAACGTGCGCGGGCCGTCGTCGGCGCGCGCGGCGGCTTCAGCGAGGCTGCGGGTCGGCCCGATGCGGCTGGCGATCGACGCGCCGGCCAGATGCACGACCGCGTCGACGCCGGACAGCAGGTCGGGTGCGGGCTGCTCCGGCTCCCACTGCCGTTCCCCCTCTTGGCTCGCCGGCCGCCGCACCAACCGGATCACCCGATGCCCACCGGTGCTCAGGAATGCCGTCAAAGCGGACCCCACCAGACCCGACGCCCCGGTGACGGCGACAACCAGCGGTTTTGCCCCTGCACCTGCGGCGTCGCGATGGGCGGCCAGATCGTCAGCCAGTTGCCGGTGCCGGTAGACGAACGTCGAACGAAGCGCCGCCGCGGGCACTGGGGTGTCGACGTGGTCGTACACCCGCGTGCCAGTCGATCCCCCGCTGAACTCGTGGGTGTGCCGCCACCTGCCGATCACCCGGGCCGGCCACGATGACGGCCCTTGCGAGGAAAGCGCATCGACGAAGCGGTGCGGCGGATCGAAAGCCGCCGGGTCATGCTGGGCCACCCATCGCAACCCGCCCGGCAGCCCGAGCACCGCTCGCCCGTCGGCCAGCGATTCCGCCTCCGCCAACACCTTCATCGGCTGCCATGGCGGCACCAGCCGCCTCATCGCGCCGGGGCGGGTATGCCAGGCGAACACCTCGGTCAGCGGGTGGTCGACAACGCTGTCGTGCTCGATGCCCATCGCTGATTGCCTCCGTCGCGCTACGGGTACCCACCCACGGTCGTACGCTGAAAATGTCCCCGATATCGAAAAAGACTGCGATGAGCGGATGGAGCAGCCTCGCCCGCCGAAATGCGAGGCGTACGTTCCGGGACCGCCGAGAAGCCGGCCACGTCCTGGCTGAAGAGTTGGCGTCCTATCGCGGCACGGACAACCTGCTCGTGCTCGGCCTTGCCCGCGGCGGCGTGCCAGTCGGGTGGGAGGTGGCGTCGTTCCTGCGGGCCCCGCTGGATGTGTTCCTGGTGCGCAAGCTCGGCGTGCCGCAGTGGCAGGAGCTGGCGATGGGTGCGCTGGCCACCGGTGGTGGTGTGGTGGTCAATGACAGCCTTGTCAAGAACCTCGGCATCAGCGACGAACAACTGCAGGCCGCGATCGAACGCGAGACCGTCGAGCTTCACCGGCGAGAACAGGTCTATCGCCCAGGACGGCCACCGCTGAACCTCGCCGGCATGACGGCGATCCTGGTCGACGACGGCATCGCCACCGGCGCCAGCATGCTCGCCGCGGTCCGCGCGGTGCGGGCCACCCAGCCCGCACAAGTGGTGGTCGCGGTGCCGGTGGGACCCGAGTCGGCGTGCCGGCAGCTCGCCGAGGAAGCCGACGACGTGGTGTGCGCGACCATGCCGCCCGGATTCGAAGCTGTCGGCCAGGTGTTCGAGGATTTCCACCAGGTCACCGACGACGAAGTGCGTGAATTACTCGCCACGCCAACGGTTTAGCGGCCGTCGCGGTCCTCGTCGGCGGTCTCGTCATCACTGTCGTCGCGCACTTCGGTCGTGACCGCGGTGGTTTCAGCGTCGCTCTCGGCTTCGGGTTCCTCGGCGACGAGCGGCTCTTCTGGGTACTCCTCGTCGAACTCGGGCTGCGCCTCAGCTTCGTCGGCATCGGCCGCCGACTCTTCAGCGCCGCCTCTTGAGCGTTCCCGCACCGCATCGACGATCAGCAGCAGAACGCCGATCACGCTGGCGGCGATACAGACCCAGGCGATCAGCTCATTGCTGGTGACGACGGCGGTCACCAGAGCGGCAAGGCCGATGACAGCGAGCACAAGCGCAACGATCAGCATTGATCAACCCTAGGTCGAAGGCGAACTAAACGGGAGGTGCCGCGAGCTTAGTTATTTCCCCGATTGAATTGGTTGAAGCTGGCGTTCTCGCTGTTGGCC
>NZ_DASSCY010000370.1:0-23953 GCF_035697385.1 Mycobacterium sp.
AGACGTCTGAAGGAGAACAGAGTGGATTTCACCCTCCCCGAACATCTTCCGGGGCTGCTCGCCGAGATGGACGCGTTCATCGAGGCGGAGATCAAGCCGCTGGAACGGGAGCACATCCAGTACTTCGATTACCGCCGCGAGAATGCGCGCACCGATTGGGACAACGGCGGCATCCCTCAACGGGCGTGGGAAGACCTGCTGGGCGAGATGCGAGTGCGCGCCGATAAGGCCGGCTGGCTGCGATACGGCCTGCCGTCGCGGTTCGGTGGCCGCGACGGCACCAACCTTGACATGGCGGTCATCCGCGAACACCTGGCACACAAGGGCCTTGGGCTGCACAACGACCTGCAGGACGAGTCGTCGATCGTCGGGAACTTCCCGCAGGTCATCATGATGGAACGGTTCGGCACCGACGAGCAGAAGGCCCAATGGTGCGAGGCGCTGATCACCGGTGAGCGATCCATGGCGTTCGGCCTCACCGAGCCCGGCCACGGATCCGATGCCACCTGGCTTGAGACCCGCGCCGAACCGGATGGCGACGGCTGGGTCATCAACGGCGCCAAGCGGTTCAACACCGGCGTGCACCGGGCCACTCACGACCTGATCTTTGCGCGTACGTCCGGGGAGCCGGGGCAGGCCCGCGGCATCACCGCGTTTCTGGTGCCGACCAACACCCCCGGCTTCGCCGTGCCCTACTACTGGTGGACGTTCAACATGCCGACCGACCACGGCGAGGTCGTACTCACCGACGTCCGCGTTCCCGGCGACGCAGTGCTTGGCGAGGTCGATCGTGGCCTGGAAGTCGGTCAGACGTTCCTGCACGAGAACAGGATTCGCCAGGCCGCCAGCAGCCTGGGTGCTGCGCAGTACTGCATCGACCGCGCCGTCGCCTACGCCAGCGAACGGAATGTGTTCGGCAAGCCGCTGGCGGTGAACCAGGCTGTGCAGTGGCCGCTGGTCGAGTTGCAGACCGAAGCCCAGATGGTGCGGTTGCTGGTGTATTACGCGGCCTGGCACCTCGATCACGACCATCACATGGAGGTGTCGGACAAGGTGTCGATGGCCAACTACCGGGCCAACCGCCTGGTCTGTGAGGCGGCCGACCGCGCAATGCAGGTGTTCGGCGGTGTCGGCTACAGCAGGCACCAGCCGTTCGAGCACATCTACCGCCACCACCGTCGCTACCGGATCACCGAGGGCGCCGAGGAGATTCAGATCCGTCGAGTCGCGCAGCGGCTCTTCGGGTTCGGGCGCAAGTGAAGGAACAGCTCGAGGCCGTGCTGCGCCCGGTGCTGGGCGATGGGGTCGTCGTCAAGAATCTCAACACCCTGACTGGCGGGGCCAGCCGGACCACCTGGGCGTTCGATGCGGTGTCCGGGCAGGACCGCCGGGCGTTGATCCTGCGGACCGGCCCACCCGACGACGTGCACGCCGGGATGGAACTCGAGGCCAGCGTCCAGCAGCGTGCTGCAGCCGCCGGCGCGCCTGTCCCCCGCATCCTGACCGCGGACAATTCCCCTGTCGCACTGGGCAACCCGTACCTGATCTGCGAGGCGATCGGCGGCGAAACAATCGTGCGGCGCATCCACCGAGCGCTCGACGAGGCCGCCCGCGACCGGTTGCTGCGCCAGTGCGCGCAGGCGCTGGCCGCCATTCATCGGGCAGATCCCGACGGCATCGGCTTGACGGACGCCGATCAGCTCACCGAGTGGCGCGACAGGCTCGACGAGATGGGCGACACCACGGCCACGTTCGAATGGGCGTTTCGCTGGCTCGGTGCGCACCGGCCGCCGCCGTCGCCACCGCGACTGGTGCACGGCGACTTTCGGATGGGCAACCTGATCGTCGACGAATCCGGTCTGGCGGCCGTCCTCGACTGGGAGCTCGTGCACATCGGCGAGTTCTACGAGGACCTCGCGTGGTTCTGCATCCGGGCTTGGCGGTTCGGGGCGCCCGAGCAGCTCGGCGCCGGCGGGCTTGGCAGCGTCGAAACCTTCCTATCCGCATATGAAGCCGCCGCCGGCACGGCCGTCGATCGTGACGCGTTCCGGTGGTGGCTCACGCTTGCCACCCTGCGCTGGGGCGTCATCTGCCGCGTTCAGGCCGAGCGGCACCTGTCCGGGCAGACGCGGTCGGTGGAACTCGCGGCCATCGGACGGCGCGTCAGCGAAACCGAATGGGACGTATTGGATTTGCTGGAGGGGTGGGGTCCGCGATGAGCACCTATGGAAGGCCCACGGCAGCGGAACTCGTCGCCGCGGTGGCCGACTTCCTCGACAACGAGGTGCGCGCCGCCACCGAAGGGCACGTGAACTTCCACGCCCGCGTCGCCGCCAACGCGCTGCACATCGTCGAACGCGAGCTCGGGGCCTCGGCCGGTGAGGTTACCGATGCGCTCGACACGCTCGGCTTCACCGACGAAGCCCGACTGGCGGCGGCGATCCGCGCAGGCGAGCTGGACGCACGTGCAGGTGACGTGCTGCCGTGCCTGCGTACGCTGGTGCGCCATCGGCTGGCGGTCGACCACCCCGGCTACGACTCGCCGTAGCGATTTGTGGAGTTTGGCGGTGGTGGGCGCCGCTGAGACTCCACAAATCGCGGAACCTAGAGTCGACGAGCTCGGGCCAGCCAGGCCGGTTCGTCGACACGCGCGCCGACCGGCAAACCCAGCGCTTCTGAGTGCGGTTCGCCGACGACCCCGCGGTACGTCGTGGTGTCCAACGCCTCGAGCACCCAGCCGTCGCCGAACGCCTCGCGGATCACCGCCTCGCTGACCTCGGGGCCGAATCCGCGGCCGGCGTCGGACAGGGCGAGCACGTGCACCAGCGCACCCGGCCGGCATGCGGCGTGCAGGCTGGCGACGTATTTCGGCCGATCGGCGTCATCGAAGATGTGGAACAGCGCGCTGTCGATGATCGTGTCGTACACCTGTTCGTCACCGAGGTTCGTCGCGTCCCCGACCTCGAACTTGGCGTCGACGCCCTTGGCGGCGGCGTTCTCGCGGGCCTGTTCGACGGCATTGGGCGAGTAATCGATGCCCAGCACGTCATATCCCAGGCGGGTCAGCAGGATGGTGTGCTCCCCTGCGCCGCAACCGACGTCGAGCACCTTGCCGCTGATCACGCCGGTTCGTTCCAGCTCGACGATCGCGGGCTGCGGCTCGCCGATCACCCACGGCGCGGTGCGGGCTTGGTAGGCATCGTCAAACAGCGAGAAGGCAGGTGTCGTATCCATGAAAGGAAGTGTTTTACCTCAACCACTCTTGAGGTCAAGCCATTACGCTGACGACATGCCCGCCGTCGACGCTGACGCCATCACCGACGTCGCTGATCGCCTGTTCGAGGCGATCGAGCACAGCGACATCGCGATGATCGAGCAGTTGTGGAACGACGACGTCGCAGTATGGAAGAGCGGTGAAGAGCGCGCCCGTGACAGGGACCGCGCGCTTCGGGTGATCACCTGGTTCATCAACCGAACCACCGACCGCCGTTACGAGATCCTTGACCGCCGCGTGTTCGACGGCGGGTTCGTCCAGCAGCACATCCTGCACGCGAAGGGTCGTGACGGCGGATCGATCTCGATGCGGGTCTGCATCGTTATCAAGTTGGGCGCCAACGGGCTAATCAGCCGGATCGACGAATATTTCGACCCAGCAGAACTCGCCCCCCTGCTCGGGTCGACCGATTCACCGCGGAGGTGACATGGCAGGCATCAAAGAAATTCTCGACAGTCCCGAATCCGCCGGCGTATGGCGGGTAGTTGCCGACGAATCAACAATCAGGTTCAAGTCCAAGTCGATGTGGGGGTTGATGCCCGTCAAGGGCAGCATCAAAGAGTTCAGCGGCGAAGGCCAAATCAGCAGCGGGCCAACGCTATCCGGGCGCGTTGATATCAAGACCGCATCGTTGGAGACCGGAATTCGCAAGCGTGACGACCACCTGCGTTCAGCGGATTTCTTTGAGGTCGAGAAGTACCCGGAGACCAGCTTGGTGATCACCGGGGTCGAAGCCGTCAACGACGACACCGTCGACCTGCGCGCGGAGCTCACCGTCAAGGGCACCACGAAGCCCCTGCCTCTTCGCGCCGCCGTCACGGTGCTCGGCGATGGCGCGTTGCGGCTCACCACACAGGCCACCGTCAACCGCAAGGACTTCGGCGTTGACGGCAATATGGTCGGCATGATCACCGACGACGTGACGATCTCGGGTGACGTTTTGTTCCGGCGGGTCCAAGCCTCGCCGTAACATCGGCGCATGGCTTCGCCTTCCGGCCCGTTGCGGGTCCTGGTCTACAGCGACAACCCCAGAACGCGCGAGCAAGTGCAGCTGGCGCTGGGCAAGCGCGTGCACCCCGAGCTGCCAGAGCTGACGTATGTCGACGTCGCCACCGGCCCGATGGTCATTCGTCTGATGGATGAGGGCGGGTTCGATCTGGTGATCCTCGACGGGGAGGCCACGCCCGTCGGCGGCATGGGAATCGCCAAGCAGCTCAAGGACGAGATTGCCGATTGCCCGCCGATCCTGGTGCTGACCGGGCGACCCGACGATGCGTGGCTGGCCAGCTGGTCGCGTGCCGAAGCAGCGGTTCCCCACCCGATCGACCCGATCCGTTTGGGCGACGCCGTGGCGTCCCTGCTGCGCACCCTCGTGTAATAGACAACGGCGCGAATCCTCCTGTCGCACTTGCCTGTTCGAGGCACGACGAGATGGCGACACGGTGCTAGTAGCGATACTAACCAAAATGTGTGGCGTGCATCAAAAAGCCCGCTAGGGTGTGGGTAAGCTCACATCGACAGCCCACGAGGGAGCGTTTGCTCGGTATGGATTTGTACACGCCCATTCTGGTTCTCGGCGCCATCGCAGCCGCGTTTGCGGTCGGCTCGGTCGGCATTGCGCTGCTGATCGGCCCCCGGCGCTACAACCATTCGAAGCTAGAGGCTTACGAGTGCGGCATCGAGCCGGTGCCGGAGTTGGCGTCGGCCCACTCCGCGGGCCAGCGGTTTCCGATCAAGTACTACCTGACCGCGATGTTGTTCATCATCTTCGACATCGAGATCGTCTTCCTCTACCCGTGGGCGGTGGCCTTCGACAGTCTCGGGCTGTTTGCGCTGGTAGAGATGCTTCTGTTCATGGTCGTGGTGTTCGTGGCCTACGCGTATGTGTGGCGACGGGGAGGCCTGACATGGGACTAGAAGAAAAGCTGCCCGGCGGGATCCTGCTGTCCACGGTGGAGAAGGTGGCCGGCTATATCCGCAAGGGCTCCCTGTGGCCCGCGACCTTCGGCCTGGCCTGCTGTGCGATCGAGATGATGGCGACGGCGGGGCCGCGCTTCGATATCTCGCGCTTCGGCATGGAGCGGTTTTCGGCAACTCCCCGGCAGGCGGACCTGATGATCGTCGCAGGCCGGGTGAGTCAGAAGATGGCGCCGGTGCTGCGCCAGATCTATGACCAGATGGCCGAGCCCAAGTGGGTGCTGGCAATGGGTGTGTGCGCCTCGTCTGGCGGGATGTTCAATAACTACGCCATTGTCCAGGGCGTCGATCACGTCGTCCCCGTAGACATCTATCTGCCAGGATGCCCGCCGCGCCCCGAGATGCTCCTGCACGCAATCCTCAAGCTGCACGACAAGATTCAAGAGATGCCGCTCGGCGTGCACCGCGAGGAGGCGATCCGCGAAGCCGAGAAGGCAGCACTGGCCGTCACGCCGACCATCGAACTCAAAGGTTTGCTGCGGTGACCGAGAACGCCAATGGCCCTCAGGCTGACCTCCACCCCCCAGAGGTCATCGGTGTGCGCCGCGGCATGTTCGGGGCCAAGGGTTCCGGGGACACCTCGGGCTACGGCCGCCTCGTGCGGCCCGTCGCACTGCCTGGCAGTTCACCGCGCCCATACGGCAGCTATTTCGACGACGTCGTCGACAAACTCGCCGCCGCGCTCGGGGAGGACGGTTACGCGGCGTCCATCGAGCGGGTGGTGGTCTTCCGCGATGAGTTGACGCTGGAGGTGCAGCGCGAGCAGCTGCCTGCCGTTGCGCAGGTGCTCCGGGATGACCCCGGGCTGAGGTTCGAGCTGTGCCTGGGAGTCAGCGGCGTGCACTACCCGGACGATGCGGGACGCGAGCTGCATGCCGTCTACCCGCTGATGTCGATCACGCACAACCGTCGCATCCGGGTCGAGGTTGCCGCACCAGACGCCGACCCGCACATCCCGTCGCTGTACTCGGCGTACCCGACCGTCGACTGGCACGAGCGGGAGACCTACGACTTCTTCGGCATCGTCTTCGACGGGCATCCCGCGTTGACCCGTATCGAAATGCCTGACGACTGGGTCGGGCATCCACAACGCAAGGACTACCCGTTGGGCGGCATACCGGTGGAGTACCACGGCGCCGAGATCCCGCCGCCCGATCAGCGGAGGGCCTACAGCTGATGAGCACATCCCCCGAACCGCCCGTGTCGGGCGGTACCGAAAGGGTGGTCGTCGTCGGCGGCCAGGACTGGGACCAAGTCGTTGCGGCGGCAAGGGAAAACGCGCAATCCCATGTCGGCGAACGCATCGTCGTCAACATGGGCCCGCAGCACCCCTCCACGCACGGGGTGCTGCGCCTGATCCTCGAGATCGAAGGCGAGACCATCGTCGAGGCCCGCTGCGGAATCGGATACCTGCACACCGGAATCGAGAAGAACCTCGAGTTCCGCAACTGGACTCAGGGCGTCACCTTCGTGACCCGAATGGATTACCTCTCACCGCTTTTCAACGAAACTGTGTACTGCCTCGGCGTAGAGAAACTGCTCGAGGTCACCGACGACATCCCCGAACGGGCCAGCGTCATCCGCGTGATGATGATGGAACTCAACCGCATCTCCTCACACCTGGTGGCGCTCGCGACCGGCGGTATGGAATTGGGCTCCATGGGCGCGATGTTCTACGGGTTCCGCGAGCGCGAGCAGATCCTGTCGATCTTCGAGACCATCACCGGGCTGCGGATGAACAACGCCTACATCCGGCCCGGCGGGGTGGCGATGGACCTGCCCGACGAGGCCCTCCCGCAGATCCGCGACATGCTCAAGCTGATGCCGAAGCGCCTGAAAGACTTGGAGGATCTTCTTTCCGAGAACTACATCTGGAAGGCCCGCACCCAGGGCATCGGATATCTGGATCTGACCGGATGCATAGCGCTGGGCATCACCGGCCCATGCCTGCGGTCCACCGGACTCCCGCACGACCTGCGCAGGGCGCAACCCTATTGCGGTTACGAGACATACGAATTCGACGTCATCACCGACGACGCGTGCGACTCCTACGGCCGCTACCTGATCAGGGTCAAGGAAATGCACGAGTCGCTGAAGATCATCGAGCAGTGCATCGATCGGTTGCAGCCCGGACCAGTGATGATCCAGGACAAGAAGCTGGCGTGGCCGGCCGACCTGAAGCTCGGGCCCGACGGCCTCGGCAACTCCCCCGAGCACATCGCGAAGATCATGGGCCACTCGATGGAGGGGCTGATCCACCACTTCAAACTCGTGACCGAGGGCATCCGGGTGCCGGCGGGTCAGGTCTACGTTGCGGTCGAGTCGCCGCGCGGAGAGCTGGGCGTACACATGGTCTCCGATGGCGGCACCCGCCCGTACCGGGTGCACTACCGAGATCCGTCGTTCAACAACCTTCAGGCTGTGGCCGCGATGTGTGAGGGCGGCATGGTCGCCGACGCGATCACCGCTGTGGCGTCGATCGACCCGGTGATGGGCGGGGTGGACCGATGAGCGCTTGCGCGAAGAGGAGAAGGCACAGGTGAGCGTGTTCCTCGAGCTCGGTCAGCGTCCCGACGAGCCGGGGCCACCGATTCACGGTCTCGAGACATACCCGCCCGACGTGGCGGCGCGGCTGGCCGGCGACGCCGAGCGGATCATTGCCCGCTATCCGCAGGGTCGCTCGGCGCTGCTGCCGCTTCTGCATCTCGTGCAGTCGGAGGACGGGTATCTCACGCCAGCGGGCATCGCGTTCTGCGCCGCACAGTTGGGCTTGACCCAAGCCGAAGTCACCGCGGTGGCCACCTTCTACTCGATGTACCGCCGCACACCGACAGGTGAGTATCTGGTCGGCGTATGCACGAACACGTTGTGCGCGGTCATGGGCGGCGACGCGATTCTCGATGCGCTGCAGGATCATTTGGACGTTCACGCCGGCGAGACCACCGCCGACGGCAGGGTCACCCTCGAACACATCGAATGCAATGCAGCGTGCGACTACGCGCCTGTCGTGATGGTCAACTGGGAGTTCTTCGACAACCAGACGCCGTCGTCGGCGCGCGACCTCGTCGACGGATTACGCGCCGGCCAGCCGCCCGCTCCGACCCGTGGCGCACCGCTGTGCTCCTTCAAGGAGACCGCCAGAATCCTTGCTGGACTGCCCGATCCGCAATCCGCCGCGGCGCAGGGCGCCGTCGGGGACGCCACCCTTGCCGGACTCCGGGTGGCTCGAGATCGCGGCATGGAGGCACCCAGCGCGGACTCGCCGGCACCGTCGAACGGCGCACCCGCCGATACGAAGGTTGCAGCCGAAGCCACCAAGAACGAACCCGCGCCAGGACCGTCGGCTACTGTTCCGCCCAAGCCCGAGGAGCCCGAAACCAACCCGGATGCAACGGATTCCAAGACATGACTCCACTGACCCCCGTTCTGAGCCGATTCTGGGACGAGCCTGAACCCTGGTCGATGGAGACCTACCGGCGCCACGAAGGTTACGTTGCCCTCGAGCGCGCGCTCGCTATGGATCCCGACGATCTCATCGCCACGATGAAGGATTCGGGTCTGAGGGGACGCGGCGGCGCCGGGTTCCCGACGGGCACCAAATGGTCGTTCATTCCGCAGGATGACACCGGAGCGGGCGCCAAACCGCATTACCTCGTCGTCAACGCCGACGAGTCCGAACCCGGTACGTGCAAAGACATTCCGCTGATGCTGACGACACCGCACTTCTTGGTGGAGGGAGTGATCATCGCCGCGTATGCAATCCGGGCGCACCACGCCTTCATCTATGTGCGCGGCGAAGTCGTCCCGGTGCTGCGCCGACTGCAGGCCGCGGTCGCCGAGGCGTACGAGGCCGGCTATCTCGGCACTGACATCGCCGGGTCCGGTTTCGACCTGGAACTGATCGTTCATGCCGGTGCGGGGGCCTACATCTGCGGTGAGGAAACCGCGCTGCTCGACTCGCTCGAGGGCCGCCGCGGCCAACCGAGATTGCGCCCGCCGTTCCCCGCGGTGGCCGGCCTTTACGCCTGCCCCACCGTCGTCAACAATGTGGAATCCATTGCCAGTGTGCCGCCGGTTCTGCTCAACGGGGTGGACTGGTTCCGGTCGATGGGCTCCGAGAAGTCGCCCGGATTCACGCTGTACTCGCTGTCCGGACATGTCACCAATCCGGGGCAGTACGAAGCGCCGCTGGGTATCACGCTGCGCGAATTGCTCGAATATGCCGGCGGCGTACGGGCGGGCCACTCGCTGAAGTTCTGGACACCGGGCGGCTCCTCCACACCGCTGCTGACCGACGAACACCTCGACGTGCCACTCGATTACGAGGGTATGGCGGGCGTAGGCACGATGCTCGGAACCAAGGCGCTGCAGATATTCGACGAGACCACGTGCGTGGTGCGCGCGGTGCGCCGGTGGACGCAGTTCTATGCCCACGAGTCGTGCGGCAAGTGCACACCGTGCCGGGAAGGCACCTACTGGCTGGCGCAGATCTACGAGCGCCTCGAAACCGGCCGCGGCACCGAGGCCGACATTCAGAAGCTGCTCGACATCTCCGACAACATCTTCGGAAAGTCGTTCTGCGCCTTGGGCGACGGTGCTGCGGCCCCGATCATGTCGTCGATCAAGTTCTTCCGCGACGAGTACATCGCGCACCTGTCCGGCGGCTGTCCGTTCGACCCGCACGCTTCGACGCTGATGGCCACCGAGGAAGTGGGGGTGTGATGGTAATCGCGAATGTGCGTTTTCATACGCCTTCATCGGCGTGTCGCGTACGAAACTGCACACTCGCGCAGAACAAAGGGGTGGGGGTCTAGATGACGCAGACTGCAGACACCAGCACCGACGCCCCGCCGGTCGAGATGGTGAACATCACCATCGACGACGTCGACGTCAGTGTGCCCAAGGGCACCTTGGTGATTCGAGCCGCCGAACTGGTCGGCATTCAGATCCCGCGGTTCTGCGACCATCCCCTGCTCGATCCGGTGGGTGCCTGCCGGCAATGCCTGGTCGAGGTCGAGGGCCAGCGCAAGCCGATGGCGTCGTGCACCACGACGTGCACCCCAGACATGATTGTGCGCACCCAGTTGACCTCCGAGGCTGCGGACAAGGCGCAGCAGGGGGTGATGGAACTCCTGCTCATCAACCACCCCCTGGACTGCCCGGTGTGCGATAAGGGCGGCGAGTGCCCGCTGCAAAACCAGGCGATGTCCAACGGCCGGGTCGAAACCCGGTTCGAGGACGTCAAGCGAACCTTCCCCAAACCGATCAACATCTCGTCCGAGGTGCTGTTGGACCGGGAACGCTGCGTCTTATGCGCCCGCTGCACCCGGTTCTCCGAGCAGATCGCCGGAGACCCGTTCATCGACCTGCTCGAACGGGGTGCGATGCAACAGGTCGGCATCGCCCCTGGCGAGCCCTTCCAGTCGTACTACTCGGGCAACACCGTGCAGATTTGCCCGGTCGGGGCGCTCACCGGTGCTGCCTACCGGTTCCGTGCCCGCCCGTTCGATCTTGTGTCCAGCCCCAGCGTGTGCGAACACTGCGCTTCTGGATGTGCACAGCGCACCGACCATCGCCGCGGAAAAGTCATGCGCCGGTTGGCCGGTGACGACCCACAAGTCAACGAGGAGTGGAACTGCGACAAGGGCCGCTGGGCGTTCACCTATACCACCCAGGGTGACCGCATCACCACCCCGCACATCCGAGACGATGACGGCAAGCTGCGGCCCGCGTCCTGGTCGGAAGCCCTGAGTGTGGCGGCCACCGGGCTTGCCGCGGCGAACGGGAGTGCCGGAGTGCTGGTTGGCGGGCGGGTAACCGTCGAAGACGCCTACGCCTACTCCAAGTTCGCCCGAATGGTCTTGGGCACCAACGACATCGACTTCCGCGCGCGGCCGCACAGCGTCGAGGAAACCGCGTTCCTCGCCGCCCATGTCGCCGGCAGGCCGATGGAGGTGACCTACGCCGATCTGCAGGCGGCACCGGCGGTGCTGCTGGCCGGATTCGAACCCGAAGAGGAATCACCGATTGTGTTCCTGCGGCTGCGCAAGGCGGTCCGCAAGAACGCTCTGCAGGTGATGGCGATCGCACCGTTCGCCACCCGCTCGCTGGTCAAGTTGCGTGGACGGTTGATTACGTCGGCGCCGGGTGGCGAGGCCGCAGCGCTGGACGGCTTGGCCGATGACACGCATTTGACGATGCCTGGCGCTGTCATCCTCGTCGGCGAGCGGCTTGCAACTTCGCCTGGAGCGCTTTCCGCTGCAAGCAGATTGGCGGCGGCGACCGGGGCCCGGCTGGCGTGGATACCGCGGCGGGCCGGCGAGCGCGGCGCTCTCGAGGCCGGTGCACTGCCCGGGCTGTTGCCAGGCGGTCGCCCGCTCAGTGATGCAACTGCCCGCGAACAGACCGCCGCCGCATGGAATTTCGGCGAACTGCCAAGCACCCAGGGTCGCGACACCGCGGGCATTCTGGCCGCGGCACGGGACGGCGAACTGGGCGCACTGCTCGTCGGTGGCGTGGAGCTCGCCGACCTCCCCGACCCGGATGCGGCGCTGGCGGCGATCACTGCCGCGCCGTTCGTCGTCAGCCTCGAGCTGCGGGAAAGCGCGGTGACCGAACTCGCCGACGTGGTGTTCCCGGTCGCGCCGGTAGTCGAGAAGGACGGCGCGTTCATGAACTGGGAGGGGCGAATTCGCCCGTTCGGGCCGTCACTGCACACCAACGCCACACCGGATCGGCGGGTGCTGGGCTTCCTCGCCGACGAACTCGGCGTCGACCTGAACATGTCGACCGCGGTCGTCGCAGGCGAGGAGATGGCACGGCTCGGATTGTGGGCCGGCCGGCGGCCCGACGCCCCACAGGTGGCACCGTCGCGGCCTACGCAGCCCGCTAAAGGGCAGGCCGTCCTGGCCAGCTGGCGCATGCTGCTCGACGCGGGACGCCTGCAGGACGGTGAACCGCACCTGGCGGGCACCGCCCATTCGCCGGTCGCGCGGATGTCGGCGGCCGCTGCAGGCGAAATCGGCGCGGCCGACGGCGATCTGGTCACGGTGAGCACCGACCGCGGCGCGATCACCCTTCCGTTGGCGATCACGGACATTGCCGACGGCACAGTGTGGCTGCCGCTGAACTCCCCCGGATCCGCGGTGCACCGACAGCTCGGCGTGACGTCCGGAGCCGTCGTCTCGATCGGGCGGGCGGAGCTGCCATGACGTATCCGGATCCCACACTGTTCGGCCACGACCCGTGGTGGCTGATCCTCGCCAAGGGTCTTCTCATCTTCGTGTTCCTGATGCTGTCCTTGTTGGTGGCGATCCTGCTGGAGCGCAAGCTCCTCGGCTGGATGCAGATGCGACCCGGCCCCAATCGCGTCGGACCGTGGGGACTCCTTCAGTCGCTGGTGGACGGCGTCAAGCTGGCGCTCAAGGAGGGGCTGATCCCCGCCGGTGTGGACAAGTTCATCTACCTTGCGGCGCCGGTTATCTCGGTTGTCCCCGCGTTCATCGCGTTCTCCGTCATCCCGATGGGTGGCGAGGTGTCGGTGTTCGGGCACCGCACGGCATTGCAGCTGACCGATATGCCCGTCGCGGTGCTGTTCGTGCTCGCCGCGACGTCAATCGGGGTGTACGGAATCGTGTTGGCGGGCTGGGCCTCCGGCTCCACCTATCCGCTACTGGGCGGTCTTCGCTCGAGCGCGCAAGTGATCTCCTACGAGATCGCGATGGCGTTGTCGTTTGCCGCGGTCTTCATCTACGCGGGCACGATGTCGACGTCGGGCATTGTCGCCGCGCAGAAAGGTACCTGGTACGTCTTTCTGCTGCTGCCGTCGTTCGTCGTCTACGTCATCTCGATGGTCGGCGAAACCAACCGCGCGCCTTTCGATCTGCCCGAGGCCGAGGGCGAGCTGGTCGGCGGGTTCCACACCGAGTACTCATCGATCAAGTTCGCGATGTTCATGCTCGCCGAGTACGTCAACATGTTCACGGTGTCGGCGCTGGCGACCACGTTGTTCTTCGGCGGCTGGCACGCGCCGTGGCCGATCAACATGTGGGACGGAGCCAACACCGGGTGGTGGACCCTGCTGTGGTTCGTCGCGAAGGTGTGGGGCTTCATGTTCCTGTTCTTCTGGCTCCGAGGAACGCTGCCGAGGATGCGCTACGACCAATTCATGGCGCTGGGCTGGAAAGTCCTGATCCCGGTTTCGCTGGCCTGGATCATGATCGTCGCCAGCACCCGCAGCCTGCGCAACCAGGGCTACGACCAGCTTTCGACCGGGCTGATCACCGTTGGCGCAGTGGTGGCGCTGATCCTGCTGTTTGCGCTGTGGAGAACCGTGCGGGCCAGAAACATTCGGAGGACTCCCGCTCCTGCCGTGGAAACCGGCGTGTTCTACCCGGTACCGCCGCTGCCGCCGAAAGAGATGACTTCAAAGGAGAAGGCCGATGCCCAAGTTCCTTGACGCGATCGCAGGATTCGGTGTCACGTTCGGCACCATGTTCAAGAAGCGGCTCACTGAGGAGTATCCGGAGAAACCCGGTCCGGTCGCCAAGCGCTACCACGGTCGGCATCAACTGAACCGGTATCCCGACGGGCTGGAGAAATGCATCGGCTGCGAGCTGTGCGCATGGGCCTGCCCGGCGGATGCCATCTACGTAGAGGGCGCTGATAACACCGAAGAGGAACGCTTCTCACCCGGCGAACGCTTCGGTGTGGTCTACCAGATCAACTATCTGCGGTGTATCGGCTGCGGGTTGTGCATCGAGGCCTGCCCCACCCGTGCGCTAACGATGACGAACGAATACGAGATGGCCGACGACAACCGCTCCGACTTGATCTGGGGCAAGGACAAACTGCTCGCACCGATGCAACCGGGCATGGAGGCGCCACCGCATCCGATGGCGCCCGGGAGCACCGACGAGGACTACTACCGCGGCAACATCAAGCCGATCACCGAGGGCGCCACGTGACGGTCGAGTTCCTCGCGGCAGCGGCCGCTGACACCGCCGGGCACACCTCCACAACAGAAGCGGTGCTGTTCTGGGTGCTCGGCATCGTTGCGGTCAGTGGTGCGATCGGAGTCGTCGCGGCGCCGAAAGCGGTGTACTCCGCGATGTCCCTGGCCACCACGATGATCGTGCTGGCCGTCTTCTACATCGCACAGGACGCGCTGTTCCTCGGAGTGGTGCAGGTGGTGGTCTACACCGGCGCGGTGATGATGTTGTTCTTGTTCGTGGTGATGCTCATCGGTGTCGACTCCTCGGAGTCACTGGTGGAAACCATTCGAGGCCAACGCATTGCGGCGATCGTCGTCGGCATCGGCTTCGGAGTTCTGCTCATCGCCGGTATCGGCAGTGTGTCGCAGACCGGATTCACCGGGCTGACACAAGCCAACGCGGGCGGCAATGTGCAGGGGCTGGCCACCCTGATCTTCACCCGGTACCTGTGGGCCTTCGAGTTGACCGGTGCGCTGCTGATCACCGCTGCCCTTGGCGCGATGGTGTTGGCACACCGTGAACGTTTCGAACGCCGAAAGACGCAGCGCGAGCTTGCGGAAGCCCGGTTCCGGCCAGGCGGACATCCGACCACGCTGCCCAGTCCCGGCGTCTATGCCCGCAATAACGCCGTCGACATGGCGGCCCGCCTTCCCGACGGATCGGCCTCGGAGCTGTCGGTCAGCGCCCTTCTGCAGAAGCGAACGGTCGCCCAGAGCAACGGTAGTGGTGGTGACGAGTGAATCCCGATAATTACCTGTACCTGTCGGCGCTGCTGTTCACGATCGGCGCCTCGGGAGTGTTGCTGCGCCGCAATGCCATTGTCATGTTCATGTGCGTGGAGCTCATGCTCAACGCGTGCAACCTGGCCTTCGTGGCTTTCTCCCGTATGCACGGACATCTGGACGGCCAGGTGGTGGCGTTCTTCACCATGGTGGTCGCCGCCTGCGAGGTGGTGGTCGGCCTCGCCATCATCATGACCATCTTCCGAACCCGCCGCTCGGCCTCGGTCGACGACGCCAGCCTGCTGAAACACTAAGGCGGCCATGACAACTCTGGTGTGGCTGACGATAGTGCTCCCGTTGGCTGGCGCGGCGATTCTTCTGCTGGCCGGCACACGCTCCGACCGATGGGGCCACCTGCTTGGCTGCGCGGCAGCGGTCGGGTCGTTCATCTGCGGCGCGGTGCTGTTCTCCGACATGCTCGGCCGCGACGCCGAACATCGCGCTGTTCATCAGACACTGTTCTCTTGGGTCCCGGTGGAGGCCCTGCAGGTGGATTTCGGACTGCAACTCGACCAGCTGTCCATCTGCTTCGTGCTGCTGATCAGCGGCGTCGGCTCGCTGATCCACATCTACTCGATCGGCTATATGGCCGAAGACCCCGGCCGGAGAAGGTTTTTCGCGTACCTGAACCTGTTCCTGTCCGCGATGCTGCTCCTGGTGCTCGCCGACAACTATCTGGGCCTCTACGTCGGGTGGGAGGGCGTCGGGCTCGCGTCGTACCTGCTGATCGGCTTCTGGCACCACAAGCCGTCGGCGGCCACCGCGGCCAAGAAGGCGTTCGTGGTCAACCGCGTCGGTGACATGGGCCTGGCCATTGCGCTGATGGTGATGTTCGCCTTCATCGGCTCCGTCTCGTTCGAGGGTGTGTTCGCTGCCGCGCCGCTGCTCGGCGAGGGCACATTGACCGCGATCGGGCTGCTGCTGTTGTTGGCCGCATGCGGCAAGTCCGCGCAGGTTCCGTTGCAGTCCTGGCTGGGCGATGCGATGGAGGGCCCCACGCCCGTTTCGGCGCTCATCCACGCCGCCACCATGGTGACCGCCGGTGTCTATCTGATTGTGCGGTCGGGGCCCGTCTTCGATCTCGCGCCGGCGGCTCAGCTGGGCGTGGTAATCGTCGGCGCCGTAACGCTTCTGTTCGGCGCGATCGTCGGCTGCGCCAAGGACGACATCAAGAAGGCGCTCGCCGCGTCGACCATGAGCCAGATCGGTTACATGGTGCTGGCCGCTGGTCTGGGCCCGGCGGGCTACGCGTTCGCAATCATGCACCTGCTGACCCACGGCTTCTTCAAAGCCGGGCTGTTCCTCGGCGCCGGTTCGGTGATGCACGCAATGAACGACGAGGTGAACATGCGCCGATACGGCGCCCTGCGCACCGTGCTGCCGATCACCTTCGCGACGTTCGGGCTGGGCTATCTGGCAATCATCGGGGTGCCGCCGCTGGCCGGGTTTTTCTCCAAAGACGGCATCATCGAGGCCGCACTCGGTGCCGGCGGTGTCAAGGGCATCATCCTCGGCGGCGCGGCAATCCTGGGCGCGGGCATCACCGCCTTTTACATGACGCGGGTGATGTTGATGACGTTCTTCGGCGAAAAGCGTTGGGAGGATGAAGCTCACCCGCACGAAGCGCCTGCCGTCATGACGTTGCCGATGATCCTGCTCGCGGTCGGCTCGGTGGTCTCCGGCGGGGCGCTGGCAATCGGCGGCACGCTGAACCACTGGCTCGAGCCGGTCGTCGGCGCCCATGAAGCCCACCACGCCGTCCCCGTGTGGGTGGTGACCGCCATTATCCTCTCCGTCGTGGCGGTCGGCATCGTGATCGCCTACCGCATGTATGCCACCCGAGCCGTTCCCGAGGAAGCACCAGTCGGCTCGGCGTTGACCCTGGCGGCCCGTCAGGACCTCTACGGGGACGCGATCAACGAGCGCGTGTTCATGCGACCGGGACAGCTCCTCACCGAAGGTCTGGTGGAGATCGACGACGAGGCGGTCGACGGCGCCGCGACGGGCCTTGCCGGATTGGTCGGTCGCGTCTCGAACGGCTTGCGGCAGTTGCAGACCGGCTTCGCCCGCTCGTACGCGCTATCGATGTTGGCGGGTGCGGCCCTCGTGGTCGCCGCGATCCTGGCGGTGCAACTGTGGTGACCTCCCAAAGGCGACCGCGAGTGAGGATCGCAGCGAGGCACGAGCGAGGACCGGAGCGAGCGGGAGTCGAGGCATGAACAACGTTCCGTGGCTGACGATCCTGTGGGCGACACCGACGGTCGGTGCCGCTCTGGTGATGCTGATGCCCGCCGCGCAACGCGTGGTGGCCAAATGGCTTGCGCTGCTGATTTCGGTCGTGGTGCTGGCGCTGACCGCCGTCATCGCGCTCGGCTTCAAGCCCGGCGGTGAGCAGTACCAGTTCGTCGAATCCCACACGTGGATCCCGTCGTTCGGCACCGGCTACATCCTCGGCGTCGACGGCATCGCGCTGTCCCTGGTGGTTCTCACGGCAGTGTTGGTGCCGCTGCTGATCATCGCCGGCTGGAACGACGCCGACGACCAGACCGGACTGCGCGGACGGTCTGTGCAGACCTACCTCGCCCTGACGCTGGCCGTCGAGGGCATGGTGCTGATCTCGCTTGTTTCGCTGGACATCCTGCTCTTCTACGTCTTCTTCGAAGCGATGCTCATCCCGATGTACTTCCTCATCGGCGGATTCGGCGGCGAGAACCGCTCCAAAGCTGCGGTGAAGTTCTTGCTGTACAACCTGTTCGGCGGCCTCATCATGCTGGCCGCGGTGATCGGTCTCTACGTGGTGACCGCGCAGAGCGACGCATTCTCCGCGGGCACCTTCGACTTCCGCGAGATCGTGACCGCGGTGTCGAGCGGGCAGTTCGTCGTGAGTCCGGTCGTGATGCACCTGTTGTTCGGCGGTTTCATGTTCGCGTTCGCGGTCAAGGCGCCACTGTGGCCGTTCCACCGCTGGCTGCCCGACGCCGCGGTCGAGGCCACTCCCGCCAGCGCTGTGCTGATGATGGCGATCATGGACAAGGTCGGCACGTTCGGCATGCTGCGCTACTGCCTGCAGTTGTTCCCTGACTCCTCAAAGTATTTCCAACCCGTCATCGTCACGCTGGCGGTGATCGGCATCGTGTACGGGGCGATCGTGGCGATCGGACAGACCGATGTGATGCGCCTGATCGCCTACACGTCGATATCCCACTTCGGGTTCATCATCTTGGGCATCTTCGTGATGACCAGCCAGGGTCAGTCCGGCTCGACGCTGTACATGGTCAACCACGGCCTGTCGACGGCGGCGTTGTTCCTGATCGCCGGATTCCTGGTGTCGCGCAGAGGCACTCGCTTGATCGACGCGTACGGCGGGGTGCAGAAGGTGGCGCCGGTGCTGGCCGGCACGTTCCTGGTCGCCGGCCTGGCGACACTGTCGCTGCCCGGCCTGGCGCCGTTCATCAGCGAGTTCCTGGTCCTGATCGGCACTTTCACGCGCTACCCGGCGTTGGCGGTGTTCGCGGCGACCGCGCTGGTGCTCTCGGCGGTCTACATCCTGTGGATGTACCAACGCATGATGACAGGGCCGGTGAGAGACGGCAACGAGCGGCTTCGAGACCTGCTGCCCCGCGAGATCGTGGTCGTCGCACCGCTTATCGCGCTGCTGCTCGTGCTGGGCGTCTACCCCAAACCGGCTCTCGATGTGATCAACCCGGCGGTCACCCACACGCTGACCACGATCGATCAGCCTGACCCGGCACCGAAGATCGCGGAAGGGCAGACACCATGACGGAAACTCTTGGGCTGCCCACTCCCAACGTCGAATACGGCCTACTGTCGCCGATGCTGATCATCTTCTCGGTGGCCATTCTCGGTGTCCTCGTCGAGGCCTTCCTGCCCCGTCAGCAGCGGTATGCAGCTCAACTGGTGCTCAGCCTCGGTGGGCTGATCGCCGCGTTCGTCGCGGTGGTCGTGCTCGCCCGAGACCTGCACGGAGAGGCCGGGCGCACTGCAGTATTGGGCGCCGTCGCCGTCGACGCTCCTGCATTGTTCCTGCAGGGCACGATCCTGGTGGTCGGGGTGCTCGGCATTTTGCTCATCGCCGAGCGCCGAATCCCCGCGGAGTCCGAGGAGAGCGGCGGCGGGCTGGAAGCGTTCACCCCGCAAGCGTCGGCGATCGCGGGCAGCGTCGCCGAAAAGCTGGCCACCAAGGCCGGTGTCGCGCAGACCGAGGTGTTCCCGCTGACGATGTTCGCCGTCGGCGGCATGCTGTTGTTCCCGGCCGCCGATGATCTGCTGACCATGTTCATCGCGCTCGAGGTGCTGTCACTTCCGCTGTACCTGCTCTGCGGGCTGGCTCGCCGTCGCCGCCTGCTGTCGCAGGAAGCTTCGCTGAAATACTTTCTTCTGGGCGCGTTTTCGTCCGGATTCTTCCTTTATGGCGTGGCGTTGTTGTATGGCTACGCGGGCACGCTGAGCCTTACCGGGATCGCCGACGCCGTCGCGGCAGGGTCCGGTAAGACGTCACTGGCGCTGATCGGGACAGGCCTTCTGCTGGTTGGCGTGCTGTTCAAGATCGGGGCGGTGCCGTTCCACTCCTGGATTCCGGACGTGTATCAGGGTGCGCCGACGCCGATTACGGCGTTCATGGCCGCGGCCACCAAGATCGCCGCGTTCGGCGCAATGCTGCGCGTCTTCTACGTCGCTCTGCCAGAACTGCGCGACGACTGGCGGCCGGTGCTGTGGGCTATCGCGATCCTGACGATGGTGGTCGGAACGGTCACCGCGGTGACCCAAACCGATGTCAAGCGGATGCTGGCGTATTCAGCCGTGGCGCATACCGGGTTCATCCTCACCGGCGTTATCGCCGAGAACGAGGCAGGGCTGTCGTCGACGCTGTTCTACCTCTTCGCGTACGGCTTCAGCACCGTCGGCGCGTTCGCCGTGGTGGGCCTGGTCCGCGACGCGCACGGCGAGGAGGACACTGCGATGTCGCGATGGGCCGGCCTTGGTCGGCGCTATCCCATTGTGGGCGTAGTGTTTTCGCTGTTCCTGCTTGCCTTCGCCGGCATACCGCTGACCAGCGGCTTCGTCAGCAAGTTCGCGGTGTTCAAGGCCGCAGGTGAGGGCGGCGCCATTCCGCTGGTCATCGTCGGTGTCATCGCCAGCGCGATCGCCGCGTACTTCTACGTGCGGGTCATCGTGTTGATGTTCTTCACCGAGCCGCCCGACGACGCCCCCGTGGTGGTGGTGCCCAGCGTGCTCAGCACCGCCGTCGTCACGATCACCGCGGCAATCACGTTCGCCCTCGGCGCGCTGCCACAGCCCGTGCTGGACCTGGCGAACACCGCCAACCAATTCCTGCGCTAGCTTGCCGGAGCGTAAAAATCGAGCCGATTGCGCGGTTTCGTACGCGACACGCCGGGCAGTGCGTATGAAACCGCACACTCGCGATTGCACCAGATCCGGTTCATTGGGTCTGCTCGCGCAGGAAAGGCAGCCAACTACATTCGTTACATGACGACCGAACCGCTAGTTCTGATCACCAACACCGGCGCGGTTCGCGTGCTGACGCTCAACCGCCCCGGCGCACGGAATGCGTTGAGCCGCGACCTGATCAGGGCGGCGTATACGGCGTTGACGGAGGCCGACGCCGACGAGTCGGTGCACGCGGTGGTGCTCACCGGCGCCGACCCGGCATTCTGCGCGGGCGTGGACCTCAAGGAAGCCCAGCGCGACGGCCTGAAGTACTTCGAGGAGTTCCGATCGCAGAGCTGCATCGCCGCGACCGGCAAGATGCGCACGCCGATCGTCGCGGCGATCAACGGCGCGACGTTCACCGGTGGCCTGGAGATGGCGCTGGGCTGCGACTTCCTCATCGCCTCCGAGCGTGCGGTGTTCGCCGACACCCACGCTCGGGTCGGCATCCTGCCCGGCGGCGGCATGACCGCGCGACTGCCCCAGCTCGTCGGCCTCGCGATGGCCCGCAGGTTGTCGATGACCGGTGAGGTGGTCGACGCAGCGCGCGCCGAACGCATCGGCTTGGTCACCGAGGTCGTCGCCCACGAGCGGTTGCTCGACCGTGCCGTCGAGTTGGCTACGCAGATCGCCGAGGTTCCTGGCCCGACGATGCTCGGCCTCAAAGAGATCTACACGACCGGCGCCGCCGCGGTGATCGATCCCGCGCTGGCCGCCGAGCAGACGATCGCCTTCGCCCAGCACCGAGAATTCGGCGGCCTGGGCGACCAGTTCCGCGCGGTGAGCGAGCGCAACAAGCAACAGATCGAGCGCCCGGAATAGCCGCGCGGCCGTAGAGGTTGTCGACCGCATGACCTCATTGACTGGCAAGACGGCACTGGTAACGGGCGCCTCCCGCGGGATCGGCCGTGCCATCGCCCAGAGATTGGCCGCCGACGGCGCCACTGTAGCGGTGCACTACGGCGGCAACGACGCCGCCGCGGCCGAAACTATCAACGCGATTCAGGCCGCCGGCGGTCAGGCATTCCCGGTTCGCGCGCAGCTCGGCGTCGACGGTGATGTCGACACCTTGTTCGCCGCGCTCGAGGGCGGACTCGACGGCCGCCCACTCGACATCCTTGTCAACAACGCGGCGATCGCCACCTACGAAGCCACGATCGACCATGCGACGCCCGAACAATTCGACCGCGAGTTCGCGATCAACGTACGAGCGCCCTTCTTCATCGCCCAACGCGCATTGCCGATCATCAGAGACGGCGGCCGCATCATCAACATCTCGTCCGGTGTTACCTGGTTCGCCACGCCGCAGCTCGTGTACTCGATGACCAAAGGCGCGCTCAACGTACTCGGCCGCTCGCTGGCCAATGCTGTTGGTACACGCGGCATCACAGTGAACAACGTCTCCCCCGGCATCACCGACACCGATATGAACTCGTGGCTGCACGAATCCGACGAGGCGACGGCCGGCGTCGCAAGTATGACTGCACTGGACCGTGTGGGCGCGGCGGCTGACATCGCTGACACCGTCGCGTTCTTCGCCTCCGATGACAGCCGCTGGGTCACCGGCCAGACCGTCGAGGTGAACGGCGGCCTCTGGCTCGGTCAGCGGACGCCGGTATTCGGAGACGGGCCGAGCCGGTAGACGGTCATGGTGCGGGGCGTCGCAGGATGAACTCCGCAATGCGCTGCCCGCCGAACTGCGGCCGTGGCTTCGTGGCCGCGTCGACCTGCTCACGGGCCTGCTCCTCGACAGGGGTATCGGGGTCGAGCACCGAGAGGTACGCCGCATGGGCGGACAGTGACGCGACGGCGACGTCGATATAGCCGTCCACCACCTCGCCGTGGGTGGGATCGGGCCCGTTCTCGAAGAGCCAACGCGGCGGATCAGTTAGCGAATCGTACGCGGCTGCAACGGCATTGGAGAACTCGATATGGTCGCTCTGATTCGGTGCACCGGGCTCCCATTCAGGCCCGCTGTAGATGGTGATGACCAGATCGGGGGCCAGCGCTGTGATGGTCTCTGCGATCTTGGCGCGTAGCTCGACCGTGTTGCGTATCCGGCTGTCGGGAAAGTCCCACAACTGGACATCGTCGACGCCGACGATGGCAGCCGACCGCCTCTGTTCGCGTTCGCGCAGCGGGCCGGCTTCTTCGGGTGGCATCCCAGCGATGCCCTCCTCGCCGCGAGACGCCAAGGCGTAGTGCACCGTCTTGCCTGCGTCCGTCCACTTGGCGACGGCCGCAGCGCATCCGTACTCAGGATCGTCGGGATGTGGCATCAGAATTAACGCCGTGTGCCAGTCCGACGGGAACGGTTCTACGGCGGGCACCTCGCTATGTCACCACACCGTGCACCACGATGGCGGTGGTCTGATCAACCCAGTCCTCGCCGAGCGGCTCGTCGGGTCGCAGTAGAACTCGCAACATCGTCGCGCCGCCGATCACCTCGAGGAGCCGGTCCGGGTGGACGTCGGCGTGCACCTCCCCGCGCTCGCCGGCCTCAGCCAACCGCGTGCGTACCGCGACGAACACGTCGACGAAGCGGGACATCACCCGGGCGTTGAGGTCGGCGTCGGCCGCCATGTCCGCGATGAGCCCAGGCATCGCCGCGCGCACCACCGGACTGGTGAACACGTCGCGGGCGGCGGCGAGCATGGCGCGGATATCGGCGGTGATGTCACCGGGAGGCGTCTCGATGGCCGTTGGCGTGGCCGGGAAGGCGGCCTCGTGTACCAGCTCGGCCTTACTCGACCACCGGCGGTAAAGCGCGGTTTTGGTGGTGCCTGCCCGCTCTGCCACGGCGGCGATCGTGAGGTTCGAATAGCCGATTTCCACAAGCAGATCCGCCGTAGCGCGCAATATGGCAGCGTCAATACGTGGATCTCGGGGCCGCCCCGCGGCGGGGGTCTTGTCATCCAATGACGGGTCTGCTTTCATAACGCTACCCACCGTATCGTAATTGCGCGCCAAAGGAACAGCTCTCATGCCACCAGAACCGGCTGTCGAAGACGTCAGCCGCCTCGAGCACTCGAGTCGCGATATCAGCACGCTGCCTAATTTGATATCGCAGTGGCTCTCAACAGTGTTTCCAGGCGCAGTCGCCCCCCACATCACTGTGGAAAGTGGCGTGGACTCCAACGGCATGTCGTCGGAGACGATCATCTTGACCGGCCGCTGGGACGAAGACGGCGAGCAGCAGGAGCAGAAATGGGTGGCGCGGGTCGCGCCCACCGCACAGGACGTGCCGGTGTTCTCGTCATACCGCATGGACCATCAGTTCGACGTGATCCGGCTCGTTGGCGAGGAGACCGACGTTCCGGTCCCCCGCGTGCGATGGCTGGAACCCACTGGTTCGGTGCTCGGCGCGCCTTTCTTCCTGATGGACTACGTCGAGGGCCAGGTCCCGCCGGATGTGATGCCATACACGTTCGGCAACAATTGGTTCGCCGACGCACCCG
>NZ_DASSCY010000371.1:0-34570 GCF_035697385.1 Mycobacterium sp.
TCGAATCGAGCTGCGGCGCAATCCGTTTCCATCGTCGACCCATACGGCGTCGGGCGCGGTGACCAGGACGTCGGTCGTGCCGTCTGCGCAGAGCAACGGCTCGAGGATTCCCGCGCCCGTCAGCTCGGTCTGCAGCACGCGCAGATTGCTCAGCACCTCGGCGTCGCCGAGCACTCCCCCGGATTCGGCCCGAATCGCGGCAGCCACCACGTTCGGTCGCAACGGCGCGTTCTCGGCGGCCAGCCGCTCGCGGACCCTGTCGATCAGCGATGTGCTCATGCCGCGTTGACCGCCGAGTGCTGATGCACTACCGCCAGTACGCGTCGCGCTGCTACGGCCAGAGGTGACCGCCGCCGCAGCCGTAGCCCACCTCGTTCGAGGACCGCGGCCACGTCGGACTCTGGACGCATAGCCGCGAGCAGGGGCAGGCCGACGATGTCGGCGACGTCGCCGGATCGCAGACCGCCCGGCGCCGGGCCCCGAACCACGACGCCGGCGTTGGGATTGATGCCCGACACCCAGCCAGCGATCGCCGACGCGGCGGCGCATGACCGCACATCGGCAGGCGCGATCACGACGACGAGGTCCGCACTATCCAGTGCTATTTCCGCCGCGCCGCTCGATCGCCTCGGCACATCGCAGATGACTGTGGCGCCGCCGCGACTGCCGGCATCGATCACCGCGCCCAGCGGTGCGGCGTCGATGTCACCGCCGCCGCGTCCACCCGACAGCACGCTGACCCCGTTGCGCCGGGGCAATGCGTCGCACAGCGCCGTGAAGTTGAGCCGACCCCCCTGCAGCGCCAGATCGGGCCAGCGCAGCCCGCCCTCGGCCTCGGTGCCCGCGACCAAATCGATGCCTCCGCTCCACGGGTCGACGTCGATGAGCAACGCGCAGGTGGCGGCTTGCGCTAGTGCGGTCGCGAACACCGACGCGCCCGCGCCGCCGCGGCCGCCCGTCACCGCGACGACCGCCCCCCGACGGCCGTCGTCGCGTGCGGCCTCCGCGGCATCGGACAGTTCGCCCATCAGCGCGCCGTCCTGAGCCGGCAGGCTGACGACGTGCTGGGCGCCGACCGCAATGGCGGCTTCCCAATCGGTGGCCGACGGTTCGGTTCGGCCGACGAGGATGACGCGGCCCCGCCGCGGAAGTGCGCGGTCAGCGCAGCGGCGAGCCGCATGCACGTCGAGCAGGACGGCTATTGCAGCGGTCCATACTTTGCGGCTCGACGGTTCGGCGGCGTGCACCACTGGCAGGCCCGATGCCGCAGCGACCCGGTCCACGTCGTCGCGCAGTACGGGGTCGCCGACCAGGGCCAAGATCGCGTTGGTTGCGGTCATGACCCCACCTTGCTGGCGGGCGCCGACGCACCGCTATCACGGTGAGGAAGTCTGGGGATAGAACGCGATGTGTGGACAAACCCCGCGGTATGTAACTAGTGAAAACCACATTCCGCAACGAAATGAAAGTTAAGGATTTGTCCGCTATGCGAAACCTCCCCTGAAAAAGGGACGACCCCCGCCAGGGGGGGAGGAGGCGGAGGTCGTCGTGTAT
Organism: Mycobacterium sp.; assembly: GCF_035697385.1. Lineage (GTDB taxonomy): Bacteria > Actinomycetota > Actinomycetes > Mycobacteriales > Mycobacteriaceae > Mycobacterium. Next base: position 1,555 of record NZ_DASSCY010000371.1, read on the forward strand.
CAGCCCCGGGGGGTCGGGCTGATGCACACCCGGCATAAGCCGAGTAACGCTCACTATACACACGGCAGTCCGGATCAGCGCAAGTCCTGCTTGCCGGAGAAAGCACTGGAGACCAGGAAAGATTGCAGTCACCGGCACGTGTCGTGAACTGCCAATTTGTACACTCTGTCGCGATTTGTCACGCAGCGGCCCCTATGCTGGGCGTGTGACCGCATCCGATCCGGCTAGCGGGGGACCGATTGTGCCGCGACCGGGCATGCCGGCCGGCAGACCCATTCGCACCGCCGCGTTCTTCGATCTTGATAAGACAGTCATCGCGAAGTCCAGCACGTTGGCCTTCAGCAAACCTTTCTTCGATCAGGGGCTAATCAATCGGCGGGCCGTTCTCAAGTCGACCTACGCCCAGTTTCTGTTCCTGATGTCCGGAGCGGACCACGACCAAATGGACCGGATGCGCTCCTACATCACGAACATGTGCACCGGCTGGGACGTCGAACAGGTGAAGTCGATCGTCGGCGAGACATTGCACGACATCGTCGACCCGTTGGTGTTCGCCGAAGCCGCCGAACTGATCGCCGACCACAAGTTGTGCGGTCGCGATGTGGTCGTCGTTTCCGCGTCCGGCGAGGAGATTGTCGCGCCGATCGCCCGCGCCCTCGGCGCCACTCACGCGATGGCGACCCGGATGGTTGTCGAAGACGGGCGCTACACGGGCGAGATCGCCTTCTACTGCTACGGCGAGGGCAAGGTCGAGGCGATCCGGCAACTCGCCGCCACCGAGGGGTACGCCCTCGAGTACTGCTACGCCTACTCCGACTCGATCACCGATTTGCCCATGCTCGAAGCGGTCGGGCATCCGACCGTGGTGAACCCGGACCGCGCGTTGCGCAAAGAGTCCGCGGCGCGGGGCTGGCCGGTGCTGACCTTCTCGAAACCGGTGTCCCTTCGTGACCGCATCTCTGCGCCGTCGGGCGCGGCCGTGGCCACCACTGCGGCCGTCGGAGTGAGTGCGCTGGCAGCAGGCGCCCTGACGTACTCGCTGCTGCGGCGTTTCGCTTTCTGACGGCTACTTCGTGTAGTAGCTAGCGGGCTCGCCGTAACGATCATGTGTCACACCGAATTGACCCTTGCTGTGACCGTGGTCACGGAGTACAAAGGAGGCACGGAAGCTTGGCGAGGCCAAGACCGAGCCGGAAGAGAAGGTTCGATCTCCCGAGTCAGGCTACCCAGCACGGACCCAGGCACCCACGCGGAGCACATGCCGCGGAATAGGCAAAAGTGTTGCGGGTCTGCGTAATTGCGAAGAGCGGACGCCACGACGACCCTTTGGGTGGGGTTGCAGACGCAGCGCATCGCAAGGACGCCGAGACCAACCCACGCAACCCACAAAAGCACGCTTGGTAACCGGAGTCCGTGCTAGCGGGCGGCGAGCCGAAGTCATTCGGAGCGTCGCCCGTTCTTTTTGCTGTGACCACCTACGAAGAGGTGGCCGCAGCAATCTCCAACGCCTCTTTGGCGCCGGCATGCAAGCCGCGACAGCTGAGCACCAACCACGCCGCGAGGCCGTCGGGCGTGCCGGAGGAAAACCCTCGCGCCGCAGCGCGATAGTCATCGGAGTGACGCATCCAGTAGACCTCCGGCACGCCAAGGCCATGCGGGTCGAGGCCGCCTGCGATGGTCACCAGACGCGAAACGGCCCTTGCCACGATGCCGTCGGCGGTGCCGAACGGTTCCAATGTCAGTAGCTCACCGTGGACGACCCCGGCGAGCACCGGCGCGGGCACTCGCGTTTGACCCGTGACGATGTCGGCCAGCAGCTCCAGCCGGCGCCCGATGCCGGCATCCGCGCGCGGGCGTCCGAGGTGCTCATCGTCGGCCAGATCGGCGGCCGCCAGCGAGTGCAACCGAGCGATCGCCTGAAGCGGCGCCCGCTGCCACACCCCGACCAACGACGTCGCGCCGCCCTCCAGCGCCTCCGACACCCGCAGCGCACCGGCCAGCACCGGGTCTGGGTCACCGTCGGCCGAGAGCCGCAGCGAACCGCCGTCCAGCACCGCCGACGCCCGCGCCGCTCGCAGCGCGGCCTCTGCTGCTGTCGCCGGCCATCCGCGGAGATTCGTCCGGTGCCGATGCGCACGGCCCAACGCCTCGCGGGCTTGCTCACTAGCGTCCGCGACACCGGGCAGCTCGGCGAGCGGGGCAAGCGGATCGGTCACGGCAGCCGACGTTAGCCGACCGTTCGGCGCGCATCATCTGCCGCCCGCAGCCGGCGTTGTGACTACCAACCTCCATGCAACCTTCGGTGACTACGCTCACAGACATGTCCGACACGCACACCGAAGCTCCATCCGCTTATCCGCCGTCGCAAGAGTTCGCCGCGCAGGCGAATGCGGGCGAGGATCTGTATGCCGAGTCCGAGGCCGACTGGCTGGCTTTCTGGGCGAAGCAAGCCAACCGGTTGGCGTGGGACACACCGTTTACCGACGTGCTCGACTGGTCGCAAGCCCCCGTCGCCAAGTGGTTCGTCGGCGGCAAGCTCAACGTCGCCTACAACTGCGTTGACCGCCACGTCGAGGCAGGCAACGGCGATCGGGTGGCCATCCGGTGGGAGGGCGAGCCCAAGGACGACAGTCGCGAGATCACGTACTCCGAGCTGCTGGCCGATGTCTGCAGGACCGCCAACGCGCTGACCGATCTTGGCCTTGTCGCAGGCGACCGAGTGGCGATCTACATGCCGATGCTGCCCGAGGCCATCGTCGCAATGCTGGCGTGTGCCCGGCTGGGCGTGTTGCACTCAGTGGTCTTCGCCGGGTTCTCGTCGTCCGCACTGGCCGCCCGCATCGAGGACGCCGAGGCCAAGCTGGTGATCACCGCCGACGGCCAATACCGGCGCGGCAAGGCGGCCTCGCTCAAGGAAGCAGTCGACGAGGCGGTAGAGGGACAGAAGTCGGTCGAGCACGTTCTGGTGGTGCGCCGCACCGGGATTGACACTCCGTGGACCGAGGGCCGCGACCTGTGGTGGCACGACACGGTTGAAAAGGCGTCGGCAAAACACACGCCGGAGGCGTTCGACTCCGAGCACCCGCTTTTCCTGTTGTACACGTCGGGCACCACCGGCAAGCCCAAGGGCATCATGCACACCTCGGGCGGCTACCTGACCCAGGCGTCGTACACGCATCATTACGTCTTCGACGTCAAGCCCGAATCCGACGTCTATTGGTGCACAGCGGATATCGGCTGGGTTACCGGCCACACCTACATCGTCTACGGCCCGCTCTCCAACGGCGTGACCCAGGTGGTCTACGAGGGCACCCCGAATTCACCCGACGAGCACCGGCACTTCGAAGTGATCGAGAAGTACGGCGTCACAATCTATTACACGGCACCGACGCTGATCCGGATGTTCATGAAGTGGGGCCGAAAGATTCCCGACGCTCACGACCTGTCCAGCCTGCGCCTGCTGGGATCGGTCGGTGAACCGATCAACCCCGAGGCGTGGCGGTGGTATCGGGATGCCTTCGGCGGCAATCGAACTCCGATCGTCGACACGTGGTGGCAGACCGAGACCGGCGCGATCATGATCTCGCCACTGCCCGGTGTGACTGCCGCGAAGCCGGGTTCGGCGATGGCACCGCTGCCGGGCATCTCGGCGATTATCGTCGACGAAGAAGGAAACCAATTACAACCCGGCGCCGACGAGGAAGAGCATGTGACGGGTTACTTGGTGCTCGATCAGCCGTGGCCGTCGATGCTTCGCGGTATCTGGGGCGATCCCGAGCGCTACAAGGAGACGTACTGGGAGCGGTACGCCAAGCAAGGCTGGTACTTCGCCGGTGACGGCGCACGCGTCGACTCCGACGGCAACATCTGGCTGCTCGGCCGCATCGATGACGTGATGAACGTTTCGGGCCACCGGATTTCGACCACCGAGGTCGAGTCGGCTCTGGTCGGGCACTCTGGCGTGGCCGAGGCCGCGGTTGTCGGTGCCAACGACGAGACCACCGGCCAAGGTATCTGCGCCTTCGTCATCCTGGAATCCCACGCACCTGACAACGAGAGCATGGTCGACGAGCTGCGCGAGCAGGTCGCCAAGGAGATCGGAAAGATCGCGCGGCCCAGGGAGATTCACGTCGTACCGGAGCTACCCAAGACCCGCAGCGGCAAGATCATGCGCAGGCTGTTGCGCGACGTCGCCGAAGGACGCGAGCTCGGCGACACGTCAACGTTGGTGGATCCCAGCGTGTTCGAGGCGATCCGGGCCAGCAAGTAATCTAGGCGCCGACCGGGACGAAGCCTGTTCCCGGCCGGTTCTTGGCGGTGATGTCGGCGAGCTGGGTGTTGAACGACATGGTCACCGCCGGGGTGTGGAGCGGGATGAACTTGACGACGCACGTCGGCAGTGCCTCGCTGAACGCGCCGTGGATCATCCCAACCAGCCGGTTGTTCACCGTGACGGGAGCGCCGGAATCGCCTGGCTGCCCACAGACTTGGTTGACGATCGTGCCGGGCTCAGTGCCCCGTCCCCACGTCACGCCGCACGAGTAGCCGGTGGTGCGGCCCAGCTTGCACGCGATGTCGCCGACCACCGGATCGGGCCCCAGCCCGTCGATCTGAAAGCCGTTGACATTGTTGACCGGCCGGACTTTGGCCGGGTCGAACTGGATCACCGCGTAGTCGAGGGCGTCGTTGCCTGCCACCATCGTGCCGATCACGCCGGCGTTCTCGACGCCCTCGGCCGCCACCTTCGCGCCGGGGCCCCCGCAGTGCGCGGAGGTGAAGCCGATCAGGTTGCCGCGGTTGTCGTTGCCGATCGTGGTGAGCGTGCACATTGTCTCGCCCTCGACGACAAGCCCCGAGCCGCCGCCAAGAGGGACCGGCTCTTGGGCGTTGGCAACGGCGCTCGTCGGCATCAATGCGGCAAGGGCCACGATCGCCGCGCAAACCATCCGGCAGCGGCCGCTGGTCCTCAAGTCACTTCCCCCATCGACGTGCCCGACCTGCCCAACCAAGAACTGAGACAGTCTAACGTCGGCCGGGATCGTTTAGCGGGACGCCACATGGCAACATGAACCGCGACTGACATCAGATGCGGGGAGGGAAGTGTTCCGTGAGTGATCGCAGGAATGGCGTGCCGACCACTGTGACCTCGATACCGCTGGTAGACCCGCACGCCGCCAAGGCCGACCCGTCAATCGGTGACCTCGTCAAGGATGCGACGGCTCAGGTGTCGACGCTGGTGCGGGCCGAGGTGGAACTGGCCAAGGCCGAGATCACTCGCGATGTGAAGAAGGGCCTCACCGGCAGCGTCTTCTTCATCCTTGCGCTGGTGGTGTTGTTCTACTCGACGTTCTTTTTCTTCTTCTTCGTCGCCGAACTGCTCGACACCTGGCTCTGGCGCTGGGCTGCTTTCCTGATCGTGTTCGGGATCATGGTGGTTGTCACCGCGGTGCTGGCGCTGTTCGGCTATTTGAAGGTGCGACGCATCCGGGGTCCGCAGCAGACCATCGAATCGGTGAAGGAAACCCGCGAGGCGCTCACACCGGGCCACGACAGAGCACTCACGTCACGCGACGGCCAGGCCAAGGATCCGACCGCCGATCCGTCAGGCTGGTAATGGCCCAACCGCCCGATCCGTCGGTTGTCCGCATCGACGGTCCGTGGCGCCATCTCGAAGTGCACGCCAACGGTATTCGCTTCCATGTCGTCGAAGCGGAGTCCGCTGACGCGTCACCGATGACCGAACGTCCGCTGGTCATTCTGCTGCACGGGTTCGGCTCGTTCTGGTGGTCGTGGCGTCACCAGTTGCGCGGCCTGACCGGCGCCCGTGTGGTGGCCGTCGATCTGCGCGGCTACGGCGGTAGCGACAAACCTCCGCGGGGCTACGACGGCTGGACGCTGGCCGGTGACACGGCCGGGCTGGTACGGGCGCTCGGCCACAAGACCGCGACGCTGGTCGGTCACGCCGACGGCGGCCTGGTCTGCTGGGCAACGTCGGTGCTGCACCCGCGCGTTGTGCGCGCCATCGCGGTGGTCAGTTCGCCGCATCCGGTTGCGCTGCGCGCCTCGGCGCTGACGCGGCGCGACCAGGGCCGGGCGCTGCTGCCGTGGATGCTGCGCTATCAGGTGCCGATATGGCCAGAGCGGTCGTTGATCCGCAACGACGCCGAGGAGCTGGAACGGCTGGTACGCAGCAGGGCCAGCGGGAAATGGCAAGCGTCCGAAGACTTCTCCGAAACCATCCGGCACATGCGCAGGGCGATTCAGATCCCTTCCGCGGCGCACTCGGCATTGGAGTATCAGCGATGGGCGGTGCGTAGTCAGCTGCGCGGCGAGGGTCGCCGGTTCATGCGCTCGATGAAGCGGCCGCTCGGGGTGCCGGTGCTGCACCTGCGCGGCGACGCCGACCCCTACGTGCTGGCCGATCCGGTGAACCGGACACAGCACTACGCTCCGCACGGGCGTTACGTATCAGTCACCGGCGCAGGGCATTTCGGCCACGAGGAAGCACCAGAGCTGGTCAACGAGCAGCTGTCGCGGTATCTGAAGCAGGTCTACGGAACCTAGGCGATGCAGGCCCCGGTGGGCACGCGCTGGGTATTGCCGACCTTGGCGAGCTGACGCGAGACCTCGTTGCCGGTGAGCACAAACCCGGTGTCGGCGTCGTCGACCGCGGCGCCGAACACCACGCCAAGTACCTTACCGCCGCGATCGATCATCGGGCCGCCCGAATTGCCTTGTCGCACAGTACCTCTGATGGTGTAAACCTCGCGGGTGACGGTGGCCTTGCGGTAGATGTCCGGACCGTTCAGCTCGATGATTTCCCGAACGCGCGCGGGTGTCGCGGTGAAATCCCCGCCGCCGGGGTATCCCATGACGACTGCGTCGGTGCCCGTCGGCGCCGGTTTGTCGGCGAACGCCAACGGTGGTGACGGCAGGTCAGGCACGTCAAGTATCGAGATGTCGGCGTCGGGATCGTAGGACACCACGGAGGCGTCGTAGTTCTGGCCGTCGACCTCGACGGTCACGCTGTCCGAGCCGGCGACCACGTGTGCGTTAGACATGACGCGGTTCGGTGAGACGACGAAACCACTGCCCTCCAACACCTTCTGGCAGCTGGGTGCGACGCCGCGGATCTTCACCACGCTCGGGCGGGTCGCGGCGACGACGGCGTCGTTGGCCAGCGCGGCGTCGGGGGCGTCGACCGCGACAATGGGCGTTCGGTCGAACGGCTGCAACACGTCGGGTATGCCCGGGGTGTCGAGCAGCAGCCCCTTCAACCGCGTCGGCACGGCCTTCAGCCATGTCGGTGCCAAACTGTCGACCTCGGCCAGCACCTTGGAGCCGCGGACGGCCGCTGCGAGGTTGGGCTGGTCGGACGAGGTCAGCGGGGTGGCCAGCATCCACGCGGCCATCAGCACCGCAATTACCTGCAGGCCCACCCCGATCACGGAATCGAAGGTGCGCAGCGTGCGGTTGCGGATGGCGCCGCGCACTGCGCGCCCGAGGACTACGCCGGCGATCTCGCCGATCACCACGAGCGCGAGGATCAGGAACAAGGTCACGAATAGTTTGGTGCGTGGGCCGTCGACGTTGCCCACCACGTGCGGGGCCAACAACACCCCGGCCACGAGGCCGAGCACCACCCCGACGAACGACAGCAGCGAGCCGAGCGCGCCCGACCGCCAGCCCGAGATGGCGGCGACGAAGGCCACTGCGAGTACGGCGAGGTCAAGCCATTGCGACGATGTCATTGTTGGGCTTCACCGTAGCTGTCACTGTGGCCGACGAGGGCCATTGCCTCATCGAGTTCGCGGATGTCGTCGGTGTTCCATGGCTCAGCCCAGCCGGCGACGTCGAGCATCGCCGAGATCACGTGGCCGGTGAACCCCCACACCAGCATCTCGTTGAGCAGAAACGCCGGACCGGCGAAGCGGCGAGTATTGACCTTGCGGTACACCATGATTCGATTCTCGGGATTGATGAACGCGCGCACCGGCACGCGAGCAACGACCGCCGTTTCGGCTTCATCGACGACGGCCACAGGGCCAGGATCAGCCGAGTACGCGAGCACCGGCACGACGTGGAACCCGGACGGCGGAATGAACATCCGCTCGAGCGTCGCCAGCGGGTGCAGCCTGCCGGTGTCGATGCCGGTCTCCTCGTTGGCCTCCCGCAACGCGGTGTGCACAGGACCGGCGTCGCCAGGATCGGCCGCGCCGCCAGGGAAGGCGGCTTGGCCGGCGTGGTGGCGCAGCGTCGACGCGCGGACCGTGACCAGCAGGTCGGCATCGTCGGAAAGATGGTCAGCGTCGGCAGGACCGGAGAACAGCACGAGCACCGCGGCGTCACGGCTGTCTCCCCTGATTGCGGATTTCGCGCCCGCCGCCATCACCACGGCGAGCATCTCGGGGGGAACCCGGTGTCGATAGGCGCGCTTGACGTGGTCGGCGTTGTCGACCAGCGGCTTGAGCCACGCCGGCGCTGCATCAGGGTTCAGGGGGATCAGCTCATCCCCCTCGCTGCCCCAGCTCACCCCGATGCTCCTATCTCTGGGTTCACCGCCGCGGCGATCTCGTCAGCGTTCGCGAAGGACCGCGGCAGGATTTCGGCAACGCTACCGTCCTGGCGCAGCACTACCGTCGCGGGCATCACGTTAGGCACCTGCAGTGCGGCGGCGATGAGCCGACGGCCGTCCTGCAACGTCGGCAGCCGCACGCCCAGCTCGGCCAGCCGCAGCAGCGCAGCGGTTTCGTTTTCGTCCTGATGCACGGTCAGCACAGTCACATCGGGCCCGACGCGCCGCTGATACTCGGCCATCGCGGGTAGCTCCTCGGCGCACGGCGCGCACCAGTACGCCCAGAGATTGAGCACCGTCGCGCGACCGGCCACGGCCTTAGCGACATCGACGCTCGAGCCGTCGCCTGCGCACTCGAGGGTGATGCCGCCCAAGGCCTCGGGGCCGGCGCCAGTGCTGGGTGACGGACATGGGTCGAGATCCGCCCGCGCACGAGGACCGGCCAGCGCTTCGGCGGTGTCGGCGTCGCGGCGGTCGCGGGCCGATGCCGGCCCTGTCGATCCGGTGCGCGAACCGTCGTCGCCGAGCTGCGCCCACAACGCCGCGCCGAGCGCGACCACGACGACCATCACCGCGATGGTCCAACGGGTCGAAAGTCTCATGTGGGGCTTACAGCCCGGCCAGCGCCAGCAGGTGTTCGGTCTCGGGGCCCTTGACCAGCGGCGCGGCGATCAGCGGATCGGTCGGTCCGGTACCGAAGGAGGGGCAGTCCTTGGCCAGCACGCACACACCGCAAGCGGGTTTGCGCGCGTGGCAGACGCGGCGACCGTGGAAGATCACCCGGTGGCTCAGGTCGGTCCAGTGGCTGCGCTCGATCAGCTTGCCGACCGCGTGCTCGACCTTGACCGGGTCCTCCTCCTCGGTCCACGCCCAGCGCCGGACCAGCCTGCCGAAGTGGGTGTCGACGGTGATGCCGGGAACGCCGAACGCATTGCCGAGGATGACGTTGGCGGTCTTGCGGCCGACACCTGGGAGGGTGACGAGCTCCTCCAGGGTGGACGGCACCTCACCGTCGAACCGCTCGACGAGTTCCTGGCCGAGCCGGATCAGTGATGTCGTCTTGTTGCGGTAGAAGCCGGTGGGCCTGATGAGCTCTTCGAGTTCGGTGCGGTCGGCCTTCGCGTAGTCCAACGCCGTGCGGTAGCGCTTGAACAACGCGGGAGTGGTCAGGTTCACCCCCTTGTCGGTGCTCTGCGCCGACAGAATCGTCGCCACCGTCAACTCCAACGGATTGGTGAAGTCCAACTCGCAATACACATGCGGAAACGCTTGTGCCAGTGCGCGATCCATCCGTCGCGCCCTCCTGACCAGCCCGAGGTGGGTTTCGCCGTCGCGCTTGCGGGCGCGCCTGGTCGGCTTGGCGGCTGAAGTCTCACCCACGGTCACGAATCCCAGCGTACTGAGAGGTCCGACAGCCAGACTGCGGACCGGTGACAATTCGTAATCCCGCTGAGACCTTGGCCGTGTTTACTTCACCCTTGTGTCTTGGTTGCTCGTTGCGCTTATTCCGGGGTTGCTGATGTTGGCAACATTCGGTTTGGAGCGCCTCGAATCGGGTCTGCGCCGCGACACCGTTTCGGCCACCGATGTGGCCAAGTTCCTGGAGCAGGCCGAGGCCGAGGACGTCGACACGCTGGCGCGAGACGGAATGAGCCGTGCGCTGGACTGTTTGAATGAGCGACTGCACGAGCGGGAGTCGCCGCGCAGCGGGTTGGCTACCTCTACTGTTGCACCAGGTTTGCCGACGCGGCTATACGTGCATCACCGGCCGAATCCTGAATTTCAGCCGACTCGGCATGCGAATCGTGTGTAGCGTGGGCACGTCGCACCGGAGGCACTATGCCGACAATGTCGGCGCGGCGTACCTCTAGACTGATCTCGCTAACCAGTAAGAGGTCGGCTTTGGCATGTCATATCACCCAACAGCTTAAGAGGGGCAACGTGGACGAGATCCTGGCGAGGGCCGGAATCTTCCAGGGGGTCGAACCCAGCGCCGTATCCGCGCTGACCAAGCAATTGCAGCCCGTCGACTTCCCACGCGGACACACCGTGTTCGCAGAGGGGGAGCCTGGCGACCGGCTGTTCATCATCATTTCGGGGAAGGTCAAGATCGGCCGCCGCTCACCCGACGGTCGCGAGAATCTGCTCACGATCATGGGCCCGTCCGACATGTTCGGTGAGCTGTCGATCTTCGACCCCGGCCCGCGGACGTCGAGCGCGACCACCATCACCGAGGTACGAGCGGTGTCGATGGACCGCGACGCGCTGCGCGCGTGGATCGCCGATCGGCCCGAGATCGCCGAGCAGCTTCTGCGAGTGCTGGCCCGCCGGCTCCGTCGCACCAACAACAACCTGGCCGACCTGATCTTCACCGACGTGCCCGGTCGCGTCGCCAAGCAGCTGCTGCAACTCGCGCAGCGGTTCGGCACGCAGGAGGGCGGGGCGCTTCGCGTCACGCACGACCTGACGCAGGAGGAGATCGCGCAGTTGGTCGGCGCTTCGCGCGAGACGGTCAACAAGGCGCTCGCCGATTTCGCCCACCGCGGCTGGATTCGCTTGGAGGGCAAGAGCGTGCTGATCTCCGACTCCGAGCGTCTGGCCCGTCGCGCCCGCTAGCGATTTGTGGAGCCGCAGCGGCGGTGAGCGCCGGTAAGACTCCGCAAATCAGCGTCGTAGGTAATCGATTTGCGCTTGCACGCTCCATTCGGCTGCGTCCCATAGCTTTTCGTCGACGTCGGTGTAGACGTGTTCGACGATCTGACGCGTGGTGGCGTCGTCGCCAAGTGTGCGTAGTGCGCCGCGAACCTGGTCGAGTCGCTCCTCACGGTGCGCCAAGTACATGGCGCTGACGGCTTCCAGGTCGTCGAGATCCGGGCCGTGGCCGGGCAACACGGTGCGCTGCCCCAAACCATGCAGGCGGCGAAGCGATTCCAGATAATCGCCGAGGCTGCCGTCTTCGTTGTCGATGACGGTGGTGCCGCGGCCCAGCACCGTGTCGGCGGTCAGCACGGCGTCGTCGAGCACGAACGACACCGAGTCGGCGGTGTGCCCGGGCGTGGCCATCACGGTGATGCGCAGCCCCGCGGCGTCGATGACTTCGCCGTCGCTCAGCGGTCCGCCGAGGCCCCGCAGGAACCCGCTGCCGACGGAACGGACGACGGCGCCGGTGCGCTCGACAATCTTGTCGATGCCGCCGGTGTGGTCCTCATGCTTGTGGCTGATCAACACCAGCGGGATCGTGCCGAGTTCGGCCACCTTCGCGATGTGCTCGTCGTCCTCGGGTCCAGGGTCGACGATTACCATTTCGTCGCTCCCCCGCCCCCGCAGCACCCAGGTGTTGGTGCCGTCGAGTGTCATCAGCCCGGGGTTGTTGCACAGCAGCACCGACGCGGTCTCGGTGACCGGGCGCAGCAGGCCATACGCGGGATGCTCGATCCTCACCGCACCTCGACGATGAGCTCGAGCTCGACGGGCGCGTCCAACGGCAGTTCGGACACCCCGACCGCCGAGCGGGCGTGCGCACCCGCGTCACCGAAGACCTCCCCGAACAGCTCCGACGCGCCGTTGACGACGCCGGGCTGGCCGGTGAAGCCGGGTGCGGAGGCGACGAATCCGACCACCTTCACCACGCGGGTGATGGCGTCGATGCCAACCAGTGAATGCACCGCGGCCAGCGCGTTGAGCGCACACACCCGGGCCAGCGTCTTGCCGACCTCGGGTGTCACCTCGGCGCCGACCTTGCCCGTCACCGCCAAGTTGCCCGACGTAATGGGTAACTGGCCGGCCGTGTAGACCAGGTTGCCGGTCCGCACCGCGGGCACGTAGGCCGCCAGCGGCGCAGCCACCCCGGGGAGCGCGATCCCTAGCTCGGCCAGCCGGGCGGACCAGCTCATTTGGGTCGTTTCAGATACGCCACATGCTGCTCGCCGGTCGGGCCGGGCAGCACCGACACCAGCTCCCAGCCGTCTTCGCCCCACTGGTCGAGGATCTGTTTGGTCGCATGTGTCAGCAGCGGGACGGTGGCGTACTCCCAGCGGGTCGGTTCGCTCATGTGGCTGAGCTTATCGGGCACCAGGTCGGCCTTGGTTAGCATGCATGGGTGGCTACCACACCGAACGGCCAGAAACATCTGGGCTGGCCGTCCCGCCTGAGCAAGGCGCGTCTGCACTTCGTTACCGGCAAGGGCGGCACCGGCAAGTCGACCATCGCGGCCTCGCTGGCGCTGGCACTGGCCGCGGGTGGCCGCCAGGTGTTGTTGGTGGAAGTCGAAGGGCGCCAAGGCATTGCGCAGTTGTTCGATGTGCCGCCGCTGCCGTACAAAGAGGTCAAGATCGCCACCGCCGACGGCGGCGGTCATGTCAACGCGCTGGCCATCGACATCGAGGCCGCGTTCCTGGAGTACCTCGACATGTTCTACAACCTGGGCCTTGCCGGCCGGGCGATGCGGCGCATCGGTGCCATCGAGTTCGCGACGACAATCGCGCCGGGCCTGCGTGACGTGCTGCTCACCGGCAAGATCAGGGAGATCGTGACCCGCGCCGAGAAAGGCAAGCAGCCCGCTTACGACGCGATCGTGGTGGACTCGCCGCCGACAGGCCGCATCGCCCGCTTCCTCGACGTCACCAAGGCGGTGTCGGAATTGGCCAAGGGCGGTCCCGTGCACTCGCAGGCCGAGAGCGTGGTGAAGGTGCTGCACTCCGATATGACCGCCATCCACCTGGTCACCCTGCTCGAGGCGTTGCCCATGCAGGAGACACTCGAGGCGATCGACGAGCTCAAGGAATTGGACTTGCCGATCGGTAGCGTCATCGTCAACCGCAACATCCCCGTGTACCTCCAACCCGACGACTTGGCCAAGGCCGCCGAGGGCGACATCGACGCCGACGCCGTACGCAACGGTCTTGCAGAAGCAGGAATCACCTTGGCGGACAGTGACTTTGCCGGTTTGCTCACCGAGGCAATCCAGCATGCGACGCGGATTACGGCGCGCGCCGAAAGCGCCGAGCAGCTCGACGAGCACGACGTGGCGCGCCTCGAGTTGCCGCAGATAGCCGACGGCGTCGATCTGGGCAGCCTCTACGAGCTGGCCGAAGCCCTTGAAAGGCAAGGCGTCCGATGAACGTAGTGAAGCGGACCAGAAGGCAGAGTCGATGAGCGTCACCCCACCGGTCCTCGATATGGGCTCGATCCTGGCCGATACGTCCAACCGCGTCGTGGTGTGCTGCGGCGCCGGAGGTGTCGGCAAGACCACGACGGCGGCGGCAATGGCGTTGCGCGCCGCCGAATATGGCCGCACCGTCGTCGTGCTCACCATCGACCCGGCCAAGCGTCTGGCTCAGGCGCTCGGCATCAAAGATCTGGGCAACTCGCCGCAGCGAGTGCCGCTCGCGCCCGAGGTACCCGGGGAACTGCACGCCATGATGCTCGACATGCGTCGCACGTTCGACGAGATGGTGATTCAGTACTCAGGACCCGAACGGGGCGAAGCGATTCTGGACAACCAGTTCTATCAGACGGTGGCGACGTCGCTTGCGGGCACGCAGGAGTACATGGCGATGGAGAAGCTGGGTCAGCTTCTCGGCCAAGACAAGTGGGACCTGATCGTCGTCGACACCCCACCGTCGCGCAATGCACTGGACTTCCTGGACGCACCAAAACGGTTGGGCAGCTTCATGGATAGCCGGCTTTGGCGGCTGCTGCTGGCACCAGGCCGCGGTATCGGACGTTTGGTCACCGGCGCGGTCGGGCTGGCCATGAAGGCGCTGTCCACCGTGCTCGGATCCCAAATGCTTGCCGACGCAGCAGGTTTCGTCCAGATGCTCGATACCACGTTCGGCGGATTCCGCGAGAAGGCCGACCGCACCTATGAGCTGCTCAAGCGGCGCGGTACCCAGTTTGTGGTGGTGTCGGCGGCCGAGCCGGACGCCCTGCGGGAGGCGTCGTTCTTCGTCGACCGGCTCTCCGAGGAACACATGCCGCTGGCCGGCCTGATCCTCAACCGCACCCATCCGACGCTATGCGACCTGCATGCCGACAAGGCGCAGGAGGCAGCAGAGGAGATCGAGAAGACGGATCCCAATGCGTTGGCGGCGGCTGTGCTGCGCATTCACGCGGACCGGGCGTCGACGGCCAAGCGTGAGGTCCGGCTGTTGTCACGATTCACCGGCGCCAACCCGCATGTCGCGATCGTCGGGGTGCCCTCGCTGCCGTTCGACGTTTCGGACCTGGAGGCGCTGCGGGCGATCGCCGACCAGATCACCGGCGAAGCGGCCGCGGCGTAGCTATACGGCGCTGCGGTGTTTGCGCTGGGCGGCGAAGAACTCGGACCAGGACACCACCTCGGGGTGCTGCTTGAGCAGGGCGCGACGTTGGCGTTCGGTCATACCGCCCCACACGCCGAACTCGACACGATTATCGAGGGCGTCGGCGCCGCATTCCAGGATCACCGGGCAGTGGCGGCAAATGACTGCGGCTTTGCGCTGGGCAGCGCCGCGCACGAAGAGTTCGTCTGGATCGGCTTGGCGGCACCGGGCCTGGGATACCCAGGCGATGCGGGCCTCGGCTTCTGCGCCTTGGACAATGCTGTGGGCCGACGGGTTGGTTGTCCTGCGCGCTGCGGGCCTTGTACCTGACACCAGCGATCCCTTCGTTCCAGCCACCAAGCGACGGCTTAGTCCTCCGGTGTAGAACGCTGATGCGATCTACGCCACATTGCGAGGGTCTAGTGTGACCTGCATCGCACTGTGAGCCCAACTTAGGTGGTCAGGGCGGTTCTGCGCAATGGGTAAGAAGGTACTTTTTTGGGACGACCGTGCCGTCAGGCTCAATATTGACGCTAGCGCAGGTTACTGCGCCCGCTAATAGCTGGCATTTCCTGACATCGACTGCCTCGGCGCACACTGACCGGCGGCGTAGTTAGTCTGTACGCATGCCGGAGCGCCCACCGACCGCAGTCACGGTCATCAAGCTCGCGTGGTGCTGCTTGTTGGCCAGCGTGGTCGCCGCGGCGCTGATGTTTCCTGTGGTTGGCGGCTTCGGCCTGGTGTCGAACCGGGCTTCCGACGTGGTTGCCAACGGCTCGGCCCAGTTGGTCGAGGGCGAGGTGCCGCAGGTGTCGACGATGGTCGACGCCAAGGGCAATGTGATCGCCTGGCTGTACACCCAGCGCCGCTTCGAGATACCCAGCGAACAGATTGCCAACACCATGAAATTGGCGATCGTCTCGATCGAGGACAAGCGGTTTGCCGAGCACAACGGCGTTGACTGGCAGGGCACGCTGACCGGCCTGTCCGGATATCTCTCGGGCAATCTCGATACCCGCGGCGGTTCAACCCTCGAACAGCAGTACGTCAAGAACTATCAGTTGTTGGTGATCGCGCAGACCGATGCCGAAAAGCGGGCGGCCATTGAAACCACCCCCGCCCGCAAGCTGCGCGAGATCCGGATGGCCCTCACGCTGGACAAGACGTTCACCAAGCCGGAGATCCTCACCCGCTATCTGAATCTGGTCTCGTTCGGCAACGGCGCATTCGGAATCCAGGACGCCGCACAGACCTATTTCGGCATCAACGCCTCCGAGCTGAACTGGCAGCAGGCCGCCCTGCTCGCCGGCCTGGTGCAGTCGACAAGCACGCTGAACCCCTATACAAATCCCGATGGCGCGATGGCTCGTAGAAACGTGGTGCTGGACACCATGATTGAGAACCTGCCAGAGCACACCGAGGAATTGCGCGCCGCCAAGGAGCAGCCCCTTGGCATCCTGCCGCAGCCCAACGAGCTGCCGCGCGGATGCATCGCCGCGGGCGACCGCGCGTTCTTCTGCGATTACGCGCTGGAGTACCTGGCGCGCGCCGGGATCAGCAAGGAACAGGTCGCCAGGGGTGGCTACCTGATCAAGACCACGCTGGACCCCGATGTGCAGATCCCGGTGAAGGCCGCGGTCAACGAGATCGCCAGCCCCGACATCGAGGGCATCGCCAGCGTGATGAGCGTGATCAAGCCGGGCAAGGAGTCGCATCCGGTGCTGGCGATGGCCAGCAACCGGACCTACGGCCTGAACCTCGACGCCGGGGAGACCATGCAGCCGCAGCCGTTCTCGCTGGTCGGTGACGGCGCGGGCTCGGTTTTCAAAGTCTTCACGACGGCGGCCGCGATGGACATGGGCATGGGCATCAACGCCCAGCTGGACGCTCCGGCCCGGTTCGAGGCCAAGGGCCTAGGCAGCGGCGGCGCCAGAGGCTGCCCGGCCGCCACGTGGTGCGTGCAGAACGGCGGCAACTACCGCGGGACGATGAGCATCACCGACGCGCTGGCCACGTCGCCGAACACTGCGTTCGCCAAGCTGATCTCGCAGGTCGGCGTGCAGCGCACGGTGGACATGGCGGTCAAGCTCGGTCTGCGCTCCTACGCGCTACCCGGCACCGCCCGCGACTACGACCCGGAAAGCAACGAGAGCCTCGCCGACTTCGTCAAACGGCAGAATCTCGGCTCCTTCACGCTCGGGCCCATCGAGGTCAATGCGCTCGAGTTGTCGAACGTCGCCGCGACCCTGGCCTCGGGCGGTACATGGTGCCCGCCGAACCCGATCGCCGAGGTCATCGACCGTGACGGCAAAGTGGTCTCGGTCACCACAGAGACCTGTGAGCAGGTGGTGCCCGAGGGTCTGGCCAACACGCTGGCCAACGCGATGAGCAAGGACGACACGGGTGCAGGCACCGCGGCGGGGGCTGCCGGTTCGGTGGGCTGGGACCTGCCGATGTCGGGTAAGACCGGCACGACGGAAGCCAGCCGGTCCGCGGGCTTCCTCGGTTTCACCAATCAGTACGCGGCCGCCAACTACATCTACGACGACTCGACCGCGCCGGGTGCGCTGTGTTCATACCCGCTGCGCCAGTGTGGCGGTGACGGCAATCTGTTCGGCGGCAACGAGCCGGCCAGGACCTGGTTCAACGCGATGAAGCCGATTGCCAACAATTTCGGCGAGGTCAAGTTGCCGCCCACCGACCCCCGCTACGTCGAAGGAGCACCCGGTTCGCGGGTGCCCAGTGTGTCCGGCCTGACCCAGGAGACCGCGCGGCAGCGCCTGCGTGACGCGGGTTTCCAGGTCGCCGATCAGGCCACCGAGGTCAACAGCACGGCGCCCAAGTACGCGGTGGTCGGAACCTCGCCGAGCGGCCAGACCGTCCCTGGCTCGATCATCACGATCCAGATCTCCAACGGCGTCCCGCCGCCACCGCCTCCGCCCCCGCCAGGAGCCATTCCTGGCCTTCCGCCGCAGATAGGCTCGACGGTCGTCGAGATCCCCGGCCTGCCGCCCATTACCGTGCCGGTACTGGGTCCGCCGCCTCCGGCGCCGCCACCACCGCCGTGATCCAGCGACTGGCAGTAGGCTCTCGGGCATGCCCGCGGCTTCAACAGTCCTGAAAAACACCGCCGCCGTCACCGCCGGCTCGCTGGTGGCCGGAATCGGCTACGCCTCGCTGATCGAGCGGAACGCGTTCGTAACGCGCGAGGTCACGATGCCCTTGCTTGCGCCGGGGTCCTCCCCGCTGCGGGTGCTGCACATCAGCGATATCCACATGCGGCCACAGCAGCGGCGCAAGCAGGCCTGGCTGCGGGAGCTGGCCCGTTGGGAGCCCGACCTGGTAGTCAACACCGGCGATAACCTGTCGCACCTGAAGGCGGTGCCCGCCGTGGTCCAGTCGCTGGGTGACTTGTTGTCGGTGCCAGGGGTTTTCGTTTTCGGCAGCAATGACTACTTCGCGCCGCGGTTGAAGAACCCCGCGAATTACCTGACCAATCCGGGACACCGCATACACGGTGAGCCGCTGCCGTGGCAGGATCTGCGGGCGGCGTTCACCGAGCGCGGCTGGCTGGACATGACGCACACCCGCCGTGAGTTCGAGGTGGCCGGCCTGCGCATCGCCGCCGCCGGCGTGGACGACCCGCATCTGTCCCGCGACCGCTACGACACCATCGCAGGCCCGGCCAGTCCGGTTGCCAACCTGACGCTCGGGTTGACGCATTCGCCCGAGCCGCGGGTGCTGGACCGCTTCGCGGCCGACGGCTACCAACTGGTGATGGCGGGCCACACCCACGGCGGGCAGCTCTGCCTGCCGTTCTACGGCGCGATCGTCACCAACTGCGAGCTGGACCGGTCGCGGGCCAAGGGCGCGTCGCGTTGGGGTGCACATACGCAGCTGCACGTCTCGGCGGGCATCGGCACCTCGCCGTTCGCACCGCTGCGGTTCTGCTGCAGGCCAGAGGCGACGTTGTTGACCCTGGTGGCGGCCCCGACCGGGGGCCGTGACGCCGGGGCTCGGGCGGGTCAGTCCCACCCGAGCGTTTCCGTGCGGTGACTGAGGCCTCAACTGCTAGTCGCAGCCAGCCACGTACGTGGGTGGACAACGCCGTCCGATTGATCGAGGCCGACGCCCGGCGCAGCGCAGACACTCATCTGTTGCGGTATCCATTGCCGACGGCGTGGTGCGACGTGCTTCCCCCCGAAGTCAATGTTCAGCTGTACCTCAAGGACGAGACGACCCACATCACCGGCAGCCTCAAGCACCGGCTGGCTCGCTCGTTGTTCCTCTATGCGCTGTGCAACGGCTGGATTGGCGAAAACACCACCGTCATCGAGGCGTCGTCGGGGTCGACGGCTGTGTCCGAGGCGTACTTCGCGGCGCTGCTGGGATTGCCGTTCATCGCGGTGATGCCGTCCTCGACCAGTTCCAGCAAGATCGCACTCATCGAATCCCAAGGCGGCCGTTGCCATTTCGTCGCCGAGTCATCGCAAGTGTATGCCGAGGCGGAGCGGCTGGCCGAAGAGACGGGCGGCCATTACCTCGACCAGTTCACCAATGCCGAGCGGGCCACCGACTGGCGCGGCAACAACAACATCGCCGAGTCGATCTTCGAGCAGTTGAGCGAAGAGGCGCACCCGATTCCAGAGTGGATCGTCGTCGGTGCGGGCACCGGCGGCACCAGCGCCACCATCGGCCGGTTCATCCGTTACCGCCGGCATGCCACCCGCTTATGTGTGGTCGACCCGGAGAACTCGGCCTTCTTCCCGGCCTACGCGCAGGGTCGCCGCGACGTCGTCACGGGAAAATCGTCTCGAATCGAGGGCATCGGCCGGCCCAGGGTGGAGCCGTCGTTCCTGCCGGACGTGGTGGACCGGATGGTGGTGGTTCCCGACGCCGCCTCCGTCGCAGCCGCGCGCCATGTCAGTAGCGTGCTGGGCCGACGGGTGGGGCCGTCGACGGGAACCAATCTGTGGGGGGCTTTCGGCCTGCTGGCCGAGATGGTCGCGGCACGGCGCAGCGGGTCGGTGGTGACCCTGCTCGCCGACAGCGGTGACCGCTACGCGGACACCTACTTCTGCGACGAGTGGCTGACCAGCCAGGGGCTGGACCCCTCGGAGTCCGCGTCGGTGCTGGCGGAGTTCGAGCGGTCAGGGTCCTGGCTCTGATCGTCCGAAACACCGCCCGTCAGCGGGCCGTCGGAGGTCAAGAACAGCCACAACGCGGCCAGGGCGAAGAATCCTAGATAGATGGAAGCTCCAAGCCCAGTCATCTCGTGCCTCACTTCTTCGGTTAACTACCGTCAGTGTGCATAACGCCACCGACAACCCACATCCATCCCGCGGCGTGTCGTGACGTACGTCGCTGGGCGGACGCCGACGTGGCCCAGGTCCTACTACGTTTCGGATATGAGCCGGATTCGCGATGAACTGCACCGTCCGGCGGTGTGGCTGATCCCGCTGGTCGTGGCCGCAGTGCAGCTTTCGGGCAGCGGCCGCCCACGCCGCCGCGGAGGCGGACCGGATCTGTACTGGGTGCCGCTGAACTGGTTCGGCTATCTGTTGCTGATCGCAGGCCCCGTCGCGCTCCTGCTGCGCACGGTCTACCCGTATACGGTGCTGCTTGCCGTCATCGCGATCACCGGGACTTATCTGGCGGCGGGTTTTCGCTTTGGGCCGGTATTCCTCTCGCTGATCGTGGCGTTCCTGAGCGCGGCAACGGTGGGCCCGCGTTGGCGCAGCTATCCGCTGCCGCTGCTGGGCTGGGCGGCGGTGGTCTGGGTAGTCCCGCTGGCCCGCGGCCACGATCCGCCGCCCACGGTTGCCATCGGCGCGATCGCGGCGTGGCTGCTGGTGCTGGTCGCCGTCGCCGAGGGCATCCGGCAGCGCCGCGCAGTGCTTGTTGCGCGGCGTCAGCGTCGCGCCGCGATCGCGAGGGAAGCCCAGGCCGAGCAGGATCGACAGGCGAGCCAGGCGCGCTTGTCCATCGCGAGGGAGCTGCACGACGTGCTCGCCCACAGCCTCTCGATGATCAACGTCCAGTCGTCGGTCGCGCTGGAACTGCTCGACGACCAGCCGGAGCGGGCGGGCCCGGCGCTTGCCGCGATCAAAGATGCCAGCAGGCAAGCAATTTCAGATGTGCATTCACTGGTGACGGCGCTGCGTGGCGACGATGCGCAGCCGACGGCGCCCACCCCCGGCATTGCCGATTTGGACGGCCTGGTCGGTACGGCTCGCGCCACGGGCCTGGCCGTGACCACGGCCGTACACGGTGAGCCCCGCGTGCTCCCTGCGGTGATCGACGTCGCAGCGGCGCGCATAATGCAGGAGTCACTGACCAACGTAGTGCGGCACTCGACAGCTCAAAATGCCACGGTGACAGTGGATTACGGACCTGATGCGTTGACCGTCGCCATCGACAATGATGGGCGCCCGCTGAACGCCAGCCCGTCGTCGGGTGGCAGCGGCATCACCGGCATGCGTGAGCGCGCCCGTGCTCTCGGCGGCGATCTGTCGGTGCGCCGGCAGCCCGGCGGGGGTTTCAGTGTGCGCGCCACGCTCCCGTTGAGCGATGAAAAGATCGGTGGATCATGATGATTCGGGTCTTGGTTGCCGACGACCAGTCACTGGTGCGGGCCGGTTTCGTCGCTCTGCTGGACGCGCAGGACGGCATCGAGGTGGTCGGTGAAGCCGACACCGGTGTCCGGGCGCTGGCCGCCGCCCGGCAGCTGCATCCGGATGTGGTGCTGATGGATATCCGGATGCCCGAGATGGACGGTCTGGCGGCGACGCGGGAGATCGCCGCCAACCCAGCTTTGGCCGACGTCCGCGTCGTTGTGCTGACGACATTCGAACTCGACGAGTACGTCTTCGAGGCGATGCGGGCGGGGGCGAGCGGGTTCCTGGTCAAACACACTGAACCGACGGAGCTCGTGCGGGCGGTGCGGGTGGTCGCGGAGGGTGATGCGCTGCTGTCGCCGTCGGTGACTCGCCGACTGGTGTCGGAATTCGCGGCCCGCACCAAGGAACCGACGGGGTCACTCGGCGCGCTGGCGGACCTGACCTCGCGGGAACGTGAGGTCATGGCGCTGGTGGCGGAGGGCTTGACCAACGCCGAGATCGGTGAGTGCCTGTTCATGAGCCCGGCCACCGCGCGCACCCACGTCAGCCGGATCCTGACCAAACTCGGAGCACGTGACCGCACCCAGCTGGTGGTGATGGCGTACGAGAGCGGTCTGGTACGCCCGGGATGGCAGGGCTGACGGCACGTATACGCGGTGCGGCGTAGGGCAGGTGACGTCTGCGGGCCGATGTGGTCCGGTCGCGTTGGCGGCAGGCTCGAGGCATGAGTATTTACGAGATCACCCCAACCGCAGTCACTTTCCTGGCAGAACGCGGCGAGCGCTACATGGACCATGAATGGAGCCCGTGGTTCCTGGTGGCCCGCCTGGTGTTCCTGACGCTGGTGGTCGTGGGCGCGTGGCTCGCCGTCCGGTACTGGCGCGGCAGCCACGGCGTGCGTACATTGCGCGACGCCTATGCCAAGGGCGAGGTCAACGAGGCCGAGTACCGCGAGCGCCTGGCCGTACTGAAGGAAACGCGCCGCTAGCCAGGCCGCTGCACCCCGTGTGGGCGGCGCGAGGGCGTGGCGAGTTCTGCACCAGGGTCGTGATTCGTGACGAATTACAGCTCTGGTGCAGAAGTCGCCGAGCCGCGATATGCGTTTGGCCTCTGACCCGGCCGGTGCGATACGCTGTCGTGGCTTCACGCGGGGTGTGGCGCAGCTTGGTAGCGCGCTTCGTTCGGGACGAAGAGGTCGTGGGTTCGAATCCCGCCACCCCGACTCGTGTCGTTGCAGATCACAGTCCCTGACCAGCACTTCTGGTCGGGGACTTTTTCTGTCTCAGTCCGCAGTTGGTCCGCAGCACGGGGCTGAATCTAGTTCTGGGGTCATCTGGGAAGAGGTCTGCGTACGTGTCCATCATCGACACAGCAAGCCGGGGACTGTTGCCACCAGGCGGCGCACCGGGAGGAAACACGCACTTAGAGGCGTTTCATGTCGCCGCCACTACCCCGCCGTCGACGAGCAGGTCGGTTCCGGTGATGAACGATGCCTCGGGTCCCAGCAGGAAGGCCGCGGCGGCGGCGATGTCCTCCGGTGTTCCCAGACGTTTGGCAGGCGAAGCGGTAACCATGGCCCGCATGCCTTCGCCCAACGGAGAGGCCAGCTCCGAGCGGCCCTGGGGTAGAGATGATGCCGGGGCTGATGGAGTTGATACGAGCGTTGCCTTGACCCCACAGACGGCTAGCGGCCTGCACGCGAACAAGATTGGCCTGCTTGGCAATGCCATAAGCCCAGCCTGGATCGTCGATGGCGGTGATAACCGGCAGCGCCAACAAGTCTGTAGGCGCAGCGGTGGCTGGAGCGTGCGCATGCTCGGCGGGCAACGGTGGGACCATATGGCCCGCCATGCTCGCAACAACCACGCCGGCACGGCCAAAACCTTTTCAGTGCTCGCTTGCGATGGGGACAAGCCAGCGGTGTGAGCGAGTTGTCGCACCGGTCCGCGAGATTGCGCCGTGTGGACAAGGCTGGCCACCGACTCCGTTGAGGCCACGTCGACAATCTGGGCATGCACGTCGTACCCGTCATCGGAAAGTGCAGCGGCGCTCGCACGCAAGGTTGACTCGTCAAAGTCGGCGAGTATCACTGTCTTGCCAGTTCCGAGGCGTCGGGCGATAGCACGACCCATACCGCCGACACCGATCACGACGAGTACGTCGGAACTCATCAATCGCCCTTCCGATACGAGACGATTTGTCTAGGTCGCGATGTCGGCGAGCGCGGATGGGGTGTCCAGGTCGGCGTATGCGGCCGCGTATCGCTGAGCCAACGTGACCGCGACCTCGGGGCGCTGCCATAGGCCACCGTCGGCGCTTGCCGTGCATAGCCACAGGGTGAGTCCGTGAGCCACCGAGGCGCGGTAGCGCAGCCAAACCTCATCCATCGTCGGCATCTCGTCAGTGGGTAGGGCGAGTGCATCGCGATACTCCCGAAGCAGCTCGCGTTCGTGGTCGCGGCGATCCGCAATAGTCAAGGCTCCCTGCAAGAAATAGCCCAGGTCGAGCGAAAAGTTGCCCCGCCGAGCTACCTGCCAGTCAAGGAAACCGACCTCGCCGTCCGGCAGGACGTAGGTGTTGCCGATGTGAGGGTCGCCGTGGAGCAGAGTCTGAGGCGATGTCGTCAGCGTCGCAATGTAGGGCTTCCAAATTGACTCAATGAGGTTCTCGATGCTCAGTGCCATGACTTCATCAGGAGCGTCGTCGCCGAGCCGCTCAAGGGCGGACGGCAGCGGCGCGTATTGCATTCCGTCCCATGGAACGAACGGTTCAAGCCAACCGAGTGCAGGATTGCTGAGGACTCTTTGACCCCAATACTGGCCATGCATGCGACCCAGTCCGCGGACACCCGATCGGGCCTGTTCCACGGTCAGCGGTCTGGTGGAGTCTCGTGGGTCTGCCGCACGCGCGTTGAGGTCTTCCATGACAAGGAAAAAGTCGTAGGCGTCTTCGTCGATCAGGGCGGCATAGACCATCGGATGTTCCAGCGGTATGTCCACACCAGAAGTGAAAAGCCTTGGCTCGTGGAACATCCCACTGGTCATGCGGATGAGTTCCTTGTGCGCAGGATCGGCAGCCTTCACAAAGACTGTTGCCGGTCCGCCGCCAGATGAATACGTCAAACCCAACCGGGCACGCCGATTAGTGCCATCGTCGCGCAGTTCAAGTGTCACGTCCTTGACCGTGGCACCGGGATGGCGGTCCGATAGCGCCGTCGACATCCAGTCTGGCGTGATCTCGTCCCAACTCTTGGGCACCTGCAATGAGTGCGTGGTCACTGGCGAGTCCTTTCTTCGCGTCGGGGATCGCATCGATGTTACGACACGCTGCGTGTCGTAACTCAAGGACCTACCTTACGGCCCTTGTTCGCGATGTCGATCGGCAACAACCTCGTATGCCTTGGCGGTTCAGGCGCGGCTCTACCGCATAGGCTCTCCGCATGCCCGACCAGCGCGGCGGCAGGCCACGAGACGCCCGGTTGGACCACGCGATCCTTGAGGCCACCCGAGGGCTCCTGGCTGCCGACAGCTATGCGGACTTATCCATGGAAAGCGTCGCCGCACGCGCGCAGGTTGGAAAGAAGTCCCTCTACCGGCGATGGCCGTCCAAAGCACCTTTGGTAGCTGATGCAGTGTTGGACGCATACGGACGCGGCGGTTCGTTCGGCGTTCCAGACACGACAGACATCCGTGCCGACCTGCAATCGTGGCTGATCGAGCACGCCGAATTCATCGCTGATCCATCGAACGCGGCATTGATACGCGCACTCATTGCTGCGGCGGCGTCGAATCCGTCGGATAACACCGCTCTCTACGAACGGCTGAGTGCCCCGCAGCACGCCGGGCTGATGACACGTCTGCGCCACGCTGCCGAGAAAGGGGAACTTCGCCGCGACGCCGACCTCGACGCAATCGCCAAGGCGCTGATCGGCACCTTGCTGTTGGAGGTGTTAACCCGCACGGCGACAAGCGGTGCACTCGCAACGCGATACGACGGACTGCTGGACGTAATCCTGCGAGGTGCGGCTGGCAATACTCGCAAGCGGGGTGGGGGGTAGCCCTCTACCGAAAAGCAGGACTGCCTCGCGCGGCCAGCGTCTGCTCTCGCTCTGGGCTAGTGATCGCACACAACGGGTTCTGTGATCCCGGCGCCGTGAGTCGATGACTCGTCCCCAGTTCGTGCCTATCAGGATCAGCACGCCCCCGATGACGGTGATGACGGTGAGTGGGTCGCCTCCTGCCAGGACGCCGATTGCAGCGGCCCATAGCGGTTCGGTTCCCAGTAGCAGGCTGACGCGCGCTGAGGAGGTGCGCCGGACAGCCCAAATCTGGATGAAGAACGCGAACACTGTGCATACCAACGCCAGATAGAAGGTGATCAGCCAGGAACGAGCGCTCATGTGGGTGGCGACTTCGGCGACCCCGCGCCCGGTAACTTGCGACAGGATCACGAACACTGCCAGCCCGGTGACGAGTTGTACGAGTGTGACGCGTGCCGAGTCGAGTGTGCGGTGCTCAGAGAAATGCGCGATCACTGTGACATGTACGGCTCGCGAGGCGGCGGCAAGCAGGATCAACAGATCACCAAGGCTGGGGACGGCGAACCCGCCACTTTGGGTGAGCAAGCCGACACCGGCTACGGCGATGACGGTGGCTCCGTAGAAGATCGGCGGCAGGTGCGTGTGGCGCATCCATTGTTCGAGCAGTGGGGTCATGACGATCGTCAAGGAGATGATCAGTCCCGCATTGGAGGCCGAGGTCATTGTGACGCCGAATGTCTCGAGAGTGAAAACGACGCTCAAGACCCCGCCGAACGAGGTGCCGAGAATGAGTTCGGAGCGGCTGAGGTGCCGAAGCCGCGGCAGCAGGATGATGCCCAATCCGGCGGCCGCGATGGCGAATCTGATGACCAGGAAAGCGAAGACGCTGTCGGGGGTCACGACGTCCTTGGCGGCTAGGTAGCTCGATCCCCATACGACGGCGACGGCCAGCAGGGCCAGGTCAACATCAAACGGCCGAAACCTGTGAGACGAGATGACGATGCTCTTTCTGGGAGTGGTTCACCAAGAGCCGCCAAACCCCAAATGCACTAGGGCAGCCCGATACACCCACAGATGCAGGGTGGAGAGGCCGCGATTCAGCGACTGCCGTAGGCGCCGGCGCCCGCGGTGAGTCCATGATCACCGCGCGACGACACTTTAGACAAGCAAAACCTTTTACATCTAATGATTAGAATTGCTACATGGATGTCGAGCGACTGCGCCTGCTTCGAGAACTCGCCGAACGCGGCACCGTCCACGCCGCCGCTGAAGCCATGTCCCTCACCCCGTCCGCTGTTTCTCAACAACTCAAGACCCTTCAACGCGAAACCGGTGTAGCCCTGCTCGAGCCAGAAGGGCGGCGGTTACGGCTCACTGATGCCGGGCTCACCCTGGTAGCTCGAACCGATGAAGTCCTCGCCGCGCTGGATCGAGCGCAGGCCGACATGGACGCCTACCGCACCACCCCACGCGGCATAGTGCGTGTCGCGATGTTTCCCTCCGGCGCCGCGATGCTGCTAGCAGGACTTATCACCCAAGCCGCCGCAATCGGGGTTGAAGTAGTGGGTCGCGATATCGACCAGCCTGCAGCGAACGCCCCCGCCCAGCTCGCCGACTTCGACGTCGTCGTGGTCCATCGCGACGAACGCGATGCGGCGCAGTGGGGTTCCCGAATTGAAGCCACCTTCCTACTCCGGGAACCTCTTGAAATTCTGCTACCGCCACATCATCGGCTCGCCAACCGCAAA
This sequence comes from Mycobacterium sp., assembly GCF_035697385.1. GTDB lineage: Bacteria > Actinomycetota > Actinomycetes > Mycobacteriales > Mycobacteriaceae > Mycobacterium. The sequence continues at coordinate 28,839 of NZ_DASSCY010000371.1, forward strand.
CGAGTGCCGCTGCGCGAACTTGCAAAGGAACCGTGGATCGGCGTCGAGTGGGGCCTCATGGTGGACGACGTGCTGCGATCGCTAGCCGCCATATCCGGTGCCCAACCTCGAATCGTGCAGCGAGTCAACGACTTCCGTGTAGTAGAAGAACTGGTCATGGCAGGAGTGGGCGTGGCGTTGTTGCCGCGCTACGTACTCACTGCGCGAAATCTAATCCGCAAGCCGCTTAGCGGCGTGCGCGTAGCGCGCCGGATCGAAGCCGTCACCCGCGTCGGCGCCACCAGCCGCCCCGCCGTTGCCGCAGTCATCAACATCCTCAAGAGGGTGGCGGAGGAAACAGTGGAGCTGAACACAAGGCCACAATGACCAGCCAAGCAATATCCCGCCGTCACGTGGGGCAGGATCTGATGGAACACCCACTCACCCTCGCCCCAGAAATCGGTCTAGCTCAGCTGGTTTCATCGCCGCGGTGGGCCTTCACGGACGCGCGCGCCAACAGGCGCAGCAGCACCTGGCTGATGCCCTTGAGTGGCGCCTTCACCAACGGGAACGATGCCGTCGACGAGAGTGTCCAGTTGATGTGCGTGCCGGCGCCCGCCCGGGTCAACCGCACTTCGCCGGTGTAGCCAGGAAACGGCGTCCCCGACAAGGCCTTGTAACCCATCACGTTGGGCGGCTCGAAGCGAACGACCTCCTCCACGATGTCAGGACCCGGACCCGGCGTCGCAATCCGGCGGACCGCGCCAACTCCGTTGGCGTCGGCCGTGCCGGGCCGGTCCATCGTCACGGCTACGCCAGGCCCCCAACTCATCATCCCGACATGGTTGGTCAACGTGTCCCACACGATCTCGATCGGTGCGGCGACGGTGGTCTGCGACCTGGCTTGCATCGATCCACCTTAAGCATTGAACACTTGACCAGTTTACTGATCGCTTGGCTAAACTATTGAGCGTGCGGCCAAACACCGATCTCACGTCCCGCGCCCGGATCAGGGATGCGGCGATGCGCCTGTTCGCCGACCAAGGCGAGCGGGCGACGACCATCCGTGCCGTCGCCGAACAAGCCGGCGTAGCCCCTGGACTGGTGTCGCACCATTTCGGCAGCAAGCAGGGCTTGCGTGACGCCTGCGACGGCTACGTTCTCGACTACCTGCGGCAGATCATCAGTCAGGGCGTCGACGAACAGGGCGTAGCCGATCCCGCCTATCTGGACACCGTGTACCAAGGCGCTGCCGACATATTGCGTTATGTTGCAAGAGCTTTGGTTGATGGGTCGCCGGGGGCCGCCACGCTGTTCGACAACTTCGTCGCCCTCACCGAGGAATACCTGGCGAGTCACGCGCCAAGCGGTGAGTCGCAATCAGACCCGCGCACCCAGGCGGCGGTGATCGTTGCGATGCGCCTCGGAGTCTGGGTGCTGCACCCGCACCTGCTGCGCGCGATGGGCGCAGAAACGCTCACGCCTCAGTTGATGTCACGGCTATCCGCCGCCGTGCTCGACGTCATGTCGCAGAACTTCGCCGGCGCCGACGTCGTCGCGCTGGCACGCTCCGGCCTCGCCCGCTACCAGCAGACAGAGGAGTAACCAAATGGAACTCGAGAAGGTCAGACTCGCCGGCGCGCAAGAGACCACGCTGGCCACGCTGTACGGCAAGGCCATGGAGAGCAAACGGCCTGACTCCATCCTCGGAGACCGTGAAGCCGACGCTGCGCTGCGCAAAATCGACTACGACTTCAGCAGGCTGCGGGTTCGGCGCAGCGATCAACTCTCGCTTGCCGTGCGCGCGAAGGCCTACGACGGATGGGCCCAGCAATTCCTCGACACCCATCCCGAGTGCACCGTCCTGCACCTCGGCTGTGGCCTGGATACCCGGGTGTATCGGGTCGATCCGCCGCCCACCGTGCACTGGTATGACGTCGACCTTCCCGACGTTATCGAGTTGCGGCAGCGGCTTTTTCCGGCGCGGGACGGCACGCAAATGCTGGCCGCATCGACGACCGATCCCCGTTTGCTCGAAACCATCCCCGGCCATACGCCTGTCCTCGTCATCGCCGAAGGCCTCACGCCCTACCTGAGGGCCGTCGACGGTCTTGCACTTCTGCGACGCATCACCGAGCACTTTCCTCGCGGGGAGATGCTGTTCGACGGATACGGCCGTCTCGGTGTGTGGTTCCTGCAGCGATACGGATGCGTGAAAGCCTCAGGCGCACAACTGGACTGGTGTATCAACGACCCGCGCGAGATCGAACGTGCCGTTCCTGGGCTGATCCTCGACGCCGAGTTGTGGTACACGAACGCCCCTGGCATTGAACAGCACTACTCGTGGCTGTACCGGCGCTTCGCTGCTGCCTTGTATTACGTCACTCCGGTGCGCCGCCTCGGCCGCCCGTTGCGTTACCGGTTCAATAGCTAGGCGAAGATGCCGACACCGGGACCCGGCTTGGATTGCACCTTTGTGTAAACGATTACCGAGCTGATCTCGACGAGGCCGATAATTAGCAGCGGCCAGACCGCGCCGGCCACCAAGCTGACCCAAAATGGATGGGGCGCAGGTGATTGGCGATCGTTCCACCGCCTGCCCGCCGCGTACACCCCTGGCGTGACCAGCAACCAGCCACCGAGGTAGATCCCGATCCAAAAGCCCAGGTCGACCACGCGTACCCCCGTCCCGAGACCCAAAACGTCGGAGTCGACTTCCCCAAACAGCTTAGTTCTAAACAAATTCGCATTGCGAGAGGCTCGCACCGCCCGGCCCAAATACTTGCGAATACGTCAGTTTTCTTCTGCCAGTCATGGTTTGACCCGCGATGTTGCGGGGAATCACATGCGGCGTGACGCTCCCTTCGACCTTCGTCGAGCCCTCACTCCCCCACGCGGTGGGGCCGCTGTCGGCGACGGTTCTCGAGATCCTGCGAAGCGGCCGCCCCGCGCTGCACGCCCGCCCCATGGCGGTGCCGGTCTGCGAAGCAGACCCCTACGGCCTCGACCTACAACTGGCCCTCTACGTCTGCTACGAACTGCATTACCGCGGATTTGATGGTGTCAATCCCCAATGGGAATGGAATCCGTCGCTCTTGCATGTGCGCGGCCGGCTCGAAGATGCGTTCCTGAGCGCGGTGCGCCGCGACGTCGGCGACATCGATCCGGAGGAGACCGCAGCCGACGCGATGGACGCGCTGTCGCTTGAGCCCGCCGACGGCACCGGCCCGTCGTACTACCTACGCGACGAGGGCACCTGGGAGCAGATGCGCGAGTACTTCGTGCACCGCTCGCTGTACCACCTCAAGGAGGGGGATCCGCATGCGTTCGCAATTCCCCGCCTGATCGGGCAGGCCAAGGCCTCGTTCGTCGCAGTGGAGTTCGATGAGTACGGCGGCGGCCGCGGCTCCCGCGTGCATCAGGAGCTGTTCGCCGACCTGATGGACGCCGCAGGACTGGATTCGACCTACCTCGGCTACCTCAACGACGTACCGGCCGACGCGTTGGCCTCGGTCAATCTGATGTCGCTGTTCGGGCTGCACCGTGACCTGCGTGGCGCGGCGATCGGACACTTCGCGTCGACGGAGATCACGTCGTCACCCGGCTCACGCCGATTGGTCGACTCGTTGAAGCGGATGGGCGCTCCGCAACCCTGCATCGAGTTCTACCGGGAGCACGTCGAGGCCGACGCGGTCCATGAGCAAGTGGTGCGCACAGATGTCGTCGGCGATCTGGTCGCGCGTGAACCGCAATTGGATCGCGATGTCGTCTTCGGCATCAAGGCACGCGACGTGGTCGAAGACCGGCTCGCCAAACACGTGATGGACTGCTGGGCGGCCGGACGGACGTCGTTACGCAGACCGCTTGCGTGACAGCTTGTTTCGCTCCCGGCATCGATGGCTGGTATCGCACAGCGGATAATCCTTGCTGCGCCGGCATGCGCAGATCGCGACCATGAACCGGTCGGACTCCACCACAGTGCCGTCGGCCATCTCGATGCGCACCGGCCCCTGCACCATCACCGGTCCGTTGGGGACTACGCGGACCACCCGCGGTTCGGTATCAGTCATGGCTTGTCCGCTCTGATTACCATCAGTTCTTCTTCGCGGCGGCCCGGTTCGAGGCGACCGGTCTCTTCCAGCCAGGTGGCGCGTGACGTCAGCACAGGCCCGAACGGGATCCACTGGTAAGCAATGATTTCCGCGTCGAGGCCGGCGCCGGCCAGCGCTGCGAGCGTCTCACGCGGACCGGCGAACTCGGACTGCACCAGCAGCAGCGTCCCGCCGTCGGCCAGTAGGGCGGGGGCCGCGGAGCACAACGGGTCGAGGACAAGACGTCCGTCGAACCCCGCGTCCCATGCGCGTGCCGGTCCGATGTGCGACGGAAGTGCTGCGCCGTCGACGCTTGGATCGTGCGGCACATAGGGCGGATTGCACACCAGCAAGTCATATGGGCCGAATTCCACGGCGCGCGCCCAGGAACCGAGGTGTACCTCTACGGCCGCTCCGGATGCCAGCGCGTTCTGGCGCGCACACGCCACCGCGCGCGAGCAGATGTCGAACGCGGTGACCTTCGAGGCGCCCTGCTCACCCGCAGCGATCCCCACCACGCCGCTGCCGGTGCACAAGTCGGCGACCCGACTGGACCGTGCCAGCCCCGTCTTCTCCATGACATCGATGAGTAATTGCGAGTCCTCCTGCGGGGCGTACACCCCTTCGAGAGCGACCGGGGTATCCAGGTCGGTATAGGCGCTCGTCATATCGGCCTTTCAAACGGTCCACGCTGCGGTGGGTCTAAGCATGTGAGGTGATTAATGCCCTGTATCGCCGGTGTTAAACCCGGCGTGTTTGCTTTGCTGCCTGGTGGGGCACACCGCACCCGTGCGAGCTTCCGACATTGCCGCGCTCCCCATCCGGTTGGGCGCGGCCGTCCGCCACCGCCGGTTTTTCCATCCCGACGGTGTGCTCGCCGAGGGCATTCTCGAGCGGGTAGCGCCGCAGGGCGAGGGACTACCGATGGTGTCCTGCGACGTCGTCGGCCGGGTATCGAAAGGCATTGGACTTCCCGGCGGACTGCCCGATGTCGCGGGCGTCGCGTGGCGGATGCCTCCTCAGCAGGATCTGCGTAGTTGCACGCCGTGGGACGTGTTGCTGGCGTCGACGGTCGGCAGTACCCGCTTGGTTCTCGCGCCCGTGCGCAAGTGGTCGGGCGTCACGTTCTCCACACTGATGCCGCTGCGGTTCAAGGGCAGCGTGTGGTGGGTGCGGGCGCGCCTGGTCTCACACATCGAAACACCGGGGCTGTCGGTGGCCGGGGTACGCGACCAAATCGACTCTGGCGGCTTGGATTTCGAGATCGAGCAGGCAGCGGGAATCGGGGAGTTCCGGCCCCTTGCGCGCCTGACGCTTCGGCACGTCGACCCCAGCCGCGACGACATCGGGTTCGACCCGATCCTGCACAGTGATCCGGAAGTCAGCCTGGCTCCGGCCTGGCTCAGTGACTTCCGGCGGGCGGCATATCGGCGTAGCCGGGAAGGGCGCGGCGCCGAGTAGCCGTCAGTCGGGCGGCTCTCCGGCGGACCCCTGATCGTCGGCGACGTCGGGTGCGTTCTCCCGTGTCGCCATCCCGCCTTCGCGCCCTTGGTCAGTTGGCCCGGGACGCCCGCCCTTCGGCTCTTCTTCGTCGTCGTAGATCCCTTTACCGCGCGGCATCGCAGTCCCTTTCGTCACGGTGGAACTACCCGCGGACGGCCC
>NZ_DASSCY010000372.1:0-11341 GCF_035697385.1 Mycobacterium sp.
CGGGTCGGGCAAGCCCACCGCTTCGAGTAACTCGATGACGCGCGTGGTCGCCTGCCGCCGGGTCATGTTGCGGTGTGTCTCAAGCGATTCCGTGATCTGTCGTTCCAGCGTGAGCAGGGGGTTCAGCGACGTGCCGGGATCTTGGAACACGAAGCCTATACGGCCGCCGTGAATGCTGCGAAGCAGCCGCGCAGACGCGCCGACGAGCTGCGCCGAACTCGATTCACCCGCAAGCACACTCGAGCCCGCGACAACCGCACCCGGGGTGTCCAGCAGCCCAGTCGCCGCGAGAGCCGTCATCGACTTGCCGGACCCGGACTCGCCGACGATGCCCAGCGTATGTTCACGCTGCACGTCGAACGAGATGCCGCGGACAATCTCGTGTCGGCCGATGCCGACACGAAGGTCGCGCACGGCAAGCACCGGGTCGGTCATTGCTTCCTCCGCGCCTCGATCATGGTGCGCTGCTTCGGATCCAGCACATCGCGCAGGCCGTCACCGATCAGATTGAAGGCCAGCACGGTGACGAAGATCGCGGCGCCCGGGAACACCGCCATCCACCACGCCAGCGTCACGAACCCCTGCGAATCGAAGATCATCCGGCCAAGCGACGGCTGTGGCGGCTGGATGCCCAACCCGAGGAATGACAGCGCCGCCTCCGACAGGATCGCGAACGCCAGCGACAACGACGTCTGCACGATCAGCGGCCCGGCGACGTTGGGCAGGATGTGGCGGCCCAGGATGTACAAGTGGCCGGTACCCATCGCCCGAGACACCTGAACGAACGGTTCGACGCGCACACTCAGTGTGCTGGCGCGGGCGACCCTCGCGAAAATCGGTGTGTAGACAATGCCGATCGCGAGAATCGTGGTCGTGACGCCCGGCCCGAGAACCGCCACGACGGCGAGCGCGAGCAGCAGCACGGGGAACGCGAACATGACATCGACGATGCGCATGACCACCGCGTCGAGCCAGCCGCCGCGGTAGCCCGCCACGACGCCGACGGTGACTCCGACCACGACGGCGAACGCCACGCTCACCACCGCAACCCGCAGCGACGCCTGGATGGCCACCAGCACGCGGGAGAAGACGTCGCGGCCCAGCTCGTCGGTGCCGAACCAGTGTGCGCCACTGGGTGATTGGAGTGCATTCGGTACGTCGGTGTCGTTGACGCCGAACGGGGCGAGCCACTGGGCCGTCAGTCCGACGATTGCGATGACGGTCAGGACGACGGTGCTGGCGAGGGTCACGGGATTGCTCATCAGTAGTCGCCATGAGGCAACCCGAGTGGTGTCGGTTGTCGTCATGCGAGCCGGATCCTGGGATCGACGACCGCGTAGAGCACGTCCACGATCAGATTGATGAGCAGGAACAAGGCCGCGATGAGCAGCACCGCGCCCTGGATGACCGGATAGTCGCGGGCCGCGACGGAGTTGAACACCAACCGGCCCAGTCCCGGCCAGGCGAACACCACCTCGACCACGATCACGCCGCCGAGGATGGTCGCCAGCTGGATGCCTGTGATGGTCAGCACCGGGATCAGCGCGTTGCGCACGGTGTGGCGGAAGGTGACGACCCGCGGGGACAGGCCCTTGGAGCGGGCGGTGCGCACGTAACCCATCGAGGCGACCTCCAGCACCGCCGCGCGGACGTAGCGGGTCATGATCGCTCCGGCCACCAGGCCGACGGTCAGGCCCGGCAGGACGACGTGGCGCAGCCAGCCGGCCGGATCGTCAAGCAGGGGAAGGTATCCCGACGTCGGCAGCCAACCGAGCGTCGACGCGAACAACCCGATGAGCAGGATGCCCATCCAGAAATCGGGGATCGAGACGCCGAACTGGCTCGCGATCCGGACCACCGCGTCGCTCAGCCGGCCCTCGTGCAGCGCCGACCAGATTCCCGCGGGCAGCGCGATGGCGAGTGCGATGAGGATGCCGACCAGCCCCAGCGAGACGGTCGCGGGAAGACGCTCGAGCAAGGTGACGGTGACGGGATCGCCGTCGCGGAAACTGACTCCAAGGTCGCCGGTGAGCGCGGAGCCCATGTAGCCGAAGAACTGCTCGACGATGGGCCGGTCGAGCCCGCTCGCTGAGCGCAGCGCGGTGTAGGCCTCCGGCGTGTAGCGGGTGCCGAGCGCGACGCGCACCGGATCGCCGGGCACCAGGTGCACCAGCGCGAACACCGCGACCAGAACGCCGAGCAGCACCGCGAGCGAGTAGAGCAGCCTGCGCGCGACGAAACGTGCGGTCGGATGGGTGAAGACTGCCACGTCAGCTGCCGCCGTCTGGCGACAGGCTGGCAGTGCGGAATCGGATGGCCCGGTCGCGGCGGGCGTCGTACCCCGTCAGGCTGGGGGTCCAGGCCTGTAGCACCGACGGGTTGTACAGGTAGATGTAGCTGACCTGGTCGGCGATGATGGTTGCCGCCTTGGCGTAATCCTCGGCGCGCGTGCGTCGGTCGGTCTCGACACGGGCTGCGTCGAGCAGTCGGTCGACTTCGGGATTGGAGAACTTCTGCGCGTTGCTCGTGCCGTTGGTGTGATGCTGCGCGTAGTAGAAGTCGTCAGGGTCGATGTTGCCCAGCCAGCCCATCATCAGCATGTCGAAGTTGCCGCGGTTCTGTTCGTCCAGCCAGGTGGCGAAGTCGACAGTGCGGATGTTCACCGTGATGCCAAGTGGCGCAAGGTTATCGGCGATGATCTGCGCCGCAGTGACGGTCTCCGGATATTCGTTGGTCACCAGCATGTCGAGATTTCGTGGGGAGGCCTGTGCCTCGCGCAGCAGACTTTTGGCCTTCTCGATGTCGCGGGTGTAGGTGTTGTACTCGGTGTACCAGGGATTGCCCTTCGGTATCGCGAGCTGGTTGACGTCAGCGGTGCCGTAGCTGGTGGCCTGCACGATGGCGTCGCGGTCGATGGCGTAGGCGATCGCTTGTCGCACGCGCACGTCGTTCCACGGCTCACGCGCCTCGTTGAGGGCGAAGTACCAGTAGTCATTGCTCGGCAGCTGCGCCAGCGTGATCGATTCGTCGTCGCGCAGCTGTGCGACGCGTTCGGTGGGAATCGAGTCGGTCCAGTCGACCTCGTCGGCCTGGAGCGCCGACAGCGCGGTCGACGGCTCGGAGATGAACCGGAACGTGACCCCCGAAACCTTGGGCGCGCCAGCCCAATAGCCGGGGTTGGCCTTCAACGTGATCGAGTCACCACTCTTGTGAGTGTCGAACGCGAACGGTCCCGTCCCGATCGGGTGTGTGGCGATCTGGCCGCTTTCAACATTTTTGCGCTGAACGATCGCCATGCCCTTGAAGCCGCCGAGGTTCGTCAGCAGATTGGGGGTCGGCTGTTTCACCGTGAGCCTGACGGTGGCCGGGCCGGCGGCGTTGACGTCGGTGACCGCGCTGAACTTGTCGACGTTCGCCAGCTTTTCGTCCATGATGCGGCGGTAGGAGTACACGACATCGTCGGCGGTGAACGGGCTGCCGTCGTGGAAGGTGACGCCGTCGCGCAGGTGGAACGTCCAGGTGCGCTGGTCGGGGCTGACGTCCCACGACTCGGCAAGGGCCGGTCGCATCTCGAGGTTCTCGTCGGGCTCGACGAGCGTGTCGAAGACGTTCTCCAGGACCTCGAAGGAGAAATAGGCGGTGGTCTTTTGGGGGTCGAGCTGGTCGGGCTCACCGGCGATGGCGGCGGCGAGGTTTCTCGGCGCCTCGTCGCCGATGTCGACCCGCTCACCGGTTGAGCACGCCGTAAGCCCAACTACGAGCGCCGTGACGACGCCGATCGCGCTCAACACCGCTGGACTCTTCAACGCCATCACCCCGTAATCGTCGCCTTCGGCTCTCTACCCAACCCCGGCTGCTGCCCAAACGCCAGCCAGCCCAAACGCGTGACTTTGCTCTGTCGACACTGAAATACTCACCCGATGAGGACCATCACTCGTGTGCTCGCCGCGGCCGTCGTCTTCGCTGGTATGGCGCTCGTTGGGCCAGGTCCCGCGCAGGCCGACGACCATAAACACCCCGAAGTCCCGGAAGGGATCTACACGGTCAACGTGGACGGGCAGGCGACGACCGAGTGGAAGCTGTTTCCGGTGTGCGTTCCAACCGTCGGAGATCTACGGGAGCCGCTCTACATTCCCGTGTCGTGCCGGGTACATGTGACGGCGACAGGTCGTCCGGGCGCCGACGCCGTTATGGTCAGCGGCCTGTGGACCTTCGAGTTCAAGGCTACTGATAACCGGACATGCCCCGATGGCAGCAAGGCCGACCAACGGGAGATCTACTCCTTCCACGGGATCACGCTCGTCGGCAACCTCAAGATCATCCATGGCGCGGTGTGCGGCGAGCAGCCTGGGATGACGACTATTCCGCTGACGCTGGCGTTCAAGCAACCGCTGACTCCGGTCGACCGCTACCCGCTGATCTGCGAGCCTGGCGGACTGCGGCGCTGCTTCTGACGCCACGTGCCGCGCTCGGTGGGACGTCGCGCGGGCCGAGGCCTGCGCGCCACCGAACGGTCGACCACTGGTGTCCCGCTGCTCGACGGCAAGGTCATCGATCTGACCGGTCCCGGACTAACCGACCGTTGGGGCGTCACGTGCACTGACCTCGGGGCGTGCGTCGTTGCGCCGAACGGCAAGCTCGTGTCGGTCTTCGGCGATACGTTCTCGGGTCGCAAGGTCGGCGAGGGTGACTGGCGTTCCCCGGTCGTTCTGATCGGCACCGGCGACGCCGACCACGAAATCGTCTACGAACGGGCCGGCGGCGAGGACCCCGACTACGCGCGCCAGCTGTGGCACTACACCCACGACGACGCCGCCACCGGATGGACCCGCGGCGGCATCAGCACGGTCATCCCGTCCGACCTGCTGCGGGTCGGCGACTCAATCTACTTGCACGCCATCGTCAATCGCGGATTCGGCACCGTCATCTGGACCGAGATCTGGCGCTCAGACGACAGCGGTATCTCGTGGACGCATATGGGGGAGAAGGCCAAGTTCGACGCCGATCTGCATGGCGGTCACGCACAGTGCTGGTCGTGGGACTACGACCCCGACGACGACTGGGTGTACGTGGTAGCCACCGGTTTTCAGCGCGACAAGGGCATCATCCTTATGCGCGTGCGTCCGGAGCACATCGGCGATCGCTCGCGCTACTCCTGTTGGGGTTATGCCGACGGACACTGGGCCTGGCGGAACCACGCAAGCCCCATTACGCCGGACGGTGAGAAGTGGGGAGAGCTGACGTTTCGCCGGATGGCACAAGGCAAATGGATCCTCGGCGGCTTCCTTGCCTCCAAATACGCGCTCGGCTACCGGGTGGTGGACTCACCGGTCGCGAACATGCACACGACGCCGGTGCAGACGCCTGTGGTCGGTTCGGCGTGGGACGGCGAGGATCACCTGAACAACCGTGTCGCCCAGCTCTACGGCGGCTATGTGCTGCCCGGCTCTCGGTTCGACATCAAGGGCGGTGTCGGACTGGTGGTTTCACAGTGGCACACCAACGTCGGATGGCCTTACCGCGCAATGCAATTCAAAGCACCGTTGAGGGACACCACGAAGACGGTGGAGCCGCTGGACCCGGTCAACCTGTGACGGCTATGCGGTGAATCCGCCGTCGACGTTCCAGTTGGCGCCGGTGACAAATGACGCCTCCGGTCCCGCCAGATAGCTGACCACACTGGCGATGTCGCGCGTCTGACCGTAGCGGCCGAGCGACGTCATCGGCCGCGCCCAATCGGCGAATTCACCGTCTTCTCGGTTCATCTCCGTGGCGATCGGGCCGGGCTGGACGTTGTTGACTGTGATGCCGCGCGGGCCGAGCTCGCGGGCCAGCCCTCGGGTGAGGCTTGCGACCGCTCCCTTGGTCATGGCGTACACCGCCAGGCCGGGCACGGGCACACGGTCGGCGTTGACGCTGCCGATGTTGATGATCTTGCCACCGTCGCCGAGGTGAGGAAGCGCCCGTTGGATGGCGACGAACACGGCGCGAACATTGACGGCCACCAACCGGTCGAACTGCTCGAGCGGGAAGGACTCGGCGTCATCGGCATAAGCCACGCCCGCGTTGTTGACCACCACGTCGAGACCGCCCAACTGCGCGACGGCGTCGTCGACGGACCTGGCGACCTGCTCGGCGTCGGCGCTGTCGGCCTGAATCGCGACGGCCTTTCCGCCTGCCTCGCCGACCTGGGCGACGAGCTTCTCGGCTTCGGCTGCTGACGCCCCGTAGGTGAATGCCACCGCGGCACCGTCGGCCGCCAGCCGCCGCACGATCTCCGCCCCAATACCCCGCGACCCGCCGGTCACCAATGCTCGCCGTCCGTCCAGTGATGCTGTCATGTCGGTGTCAATGCGATAAGGCTGACGATCATTCCCGTTATGGCGGACCGATGGTCGTGAGCCAGCCTATGGTGAAGCCGTGAGTGAATCGCATAAGAAGCGAGTTGTCGTCTGGGGCACCGGTTTTGTCGGCAAGATGGTGATCGGCGAAATCGTCAAGCACCCACTGTTCGAACTCGTCGGTGTCGGCGTGAGCAACCCCGACAAGGTCGGCCGCGACGTCGGCGAGATCTGCGGCCTCGGAACGGAGCTCGGGCTGGCCGCGACCGACGACGTCGACGCACTCATCGCGCTGCGACCGGACGCTCTGGTGCATTACGGCCCCACAGCCGCGCACGCTCTCGACAACATCGCCCTGATCAGCCGCTTTCTGCGGGAGGGCATCGACGTCTGCTCGACGGCGATGACCCCCTGGGTTTGGCCGACCATGCACCTCAACCCGCCCGACTGGATTGAACCCATCACGACAGCGTGTGAGCTGGGCGAATCGTCGTGCTTCACCACCGGCATCGATCCCGGTTTCGCCAACGACCTGTTTCCGATGACGCTGATGGGTCTTTGCTCGGAGGTCCGCAAGGTCCGCGCGTCCGAACTGCTCGACTACACCGACTACGAAGGCGACTACGACTTCGAGATGGGCATCGGCAAGCCGCCCGAGTACCGGCCGCTGCTGGAAAACCCGGACATACTGATATTGGCTTGGGGCGCAACGGTTCCCATGATCGCGCACGCGGCTGGCATCATGCTCGACGAGATCACCACCACATGGGACAAGTGGGTAACGCCCACCGAACGCAAAACCGCGAAGGGCGTCATCGCCGCGGGCAACGTCGCGGCGGTGCGGTTCACCATCAACGGGGTCTACAACGGCGAAACGCGCATCCAGCTGGAGCACGTCAACCGCATCGGCAACGACGCCGCACCCGACTGGCCGTCGGGCAACGAGAACGACGTCTACCGCGTCGACATCGAGGGCACGCCGAGCATCCGTCAGGAGACCGCGTTCCGGTTCACCGACGGGTCCGGGCGAGACGCGGCTGCGGCGGGCTGCCTCGCGACGGGCATGCGCGCCCTGAACGCCGTGCCCGCCATCAACGATCTTTCGCCAGGGTGGGTCACCGCACTGGATCTACCACTGATTCCCGGTGCGGGAACCATTCGCTGAGTAACGCCAAGTCCGTCAAATGAGATTCAATACCGGATAGGGTTCTTTTCGAGACGGAGTGACATGTCTGACGGGGTAGGGCTGTCGATTGGCGCCACCAATCTGACGGCGGTTGTAGTGGGGCGGACCGCGTTGAAGCGGTCGCCGGTGCTGACGCTGTACCCGCACCGGCCGCCCGAGGTCGGGGTGCCCAGCGAAAACCCCAACCTCACCGAGCGGGGTCTGATCATCACCGACTTCGTCGATCGGGTAGGCGACCCGATCGGCATCGTCGCCTCGGACGGCTCCACACATCGCGCCGACGCGCTCCTCGCTGACGCGCTGCGGGCCATGCTCGTCGCCGTCGGTGGCGGCCGCCCAATCGCCGACCCGGTCGCTGTGACGTATCCCGCGCACTGGCGGCCGGCCGCCGTCGATGCGCTGCGCAATGCGCTGGCCGAGATGCCGGAATTCCAGCGACCCAAACCGGCCCCTGCGGTCTCCGACGCCACCGCGGCGCTGACCGCACTGCAGGACGATCCTGGCGTGCCGACGCGTGGCGTCATCGCGCTGTGCGATTTCGGTGGCAGCGGCACCAGCGTCACGCTGGTCGACGCCGGCAACGGGTTTGCGCCGGTCGGGCCGACGGTTCGACACACCGATCTGTCCGGTGACCTCATCGACCAGGCGTTGCTGACCCGCGTCATCAACGACCTGTCCGCCGCGGGAACCATCGACCTTTCGGGTACTTCCGCGATCGGCTCGTTGTCCCGGTTGCGGGCGCAGTGCCGCGGCGCCAAGGAACGCCTGTCGACCGCCGCGGTCACCTCGCTTGTCGCCGAACTGCCCGGGCATCGCACCGATGTGCGGCTGACCCGCAATGAGCTTGACGAGTCCATCCGAGAGCCGCTAAACGAATTCGTCGGCGTGGTCCAGGAAACAGTGGACCGCAGCGGAATTCGGCCGGCCGACCTTGTCGCCGTCGCGTCGGTAGGCGGCGGCGCGCGCATACCGTGCATCACCACGGCGCTGTCCGAACACTTCCGGGTGCCGGTGATCACCACCGCCCAGCCCGAGTTGACGCCCGCGATCGGTGGCGGGCTGGCGGCCGTGCGCGGCACGGTCGAAGAGGGCATGACGTCGATGGCCGCCGCAGCCCCCGCCGCTGCAGTGGCAGCCGCAGCTACTCAAATGGCGCCGGAGGCCGACCCCGGAGACGCGGCGTCGAGCACGTTCCGGGCGCTGGCGTGGTCCGATGCCGACGACATTCCGGACGTGGCGCCCACCGACCCCTACGACTACTCAGCGCCCGCCGATGCCGGCGGTTTCACCGACGCCCGACCGCCGGTGCAGTTCGAGCACGAACCGTATGAGCAAGAGGCGGCGCCTTTGCCGTGGTACCGGCGGCCCGTTGTGCTGCTCGGAGCGGGGGCGGCGGCCGTCCTGGCTTTGCTCTTGTTCGCGGTCCTGTTCGTCATGCGCGACGACAGTGCCCCGACCCCGGCGTCGACCACGGCTCCGGTCACGACCACCACCCCGACGCCGACGACCACGGCCGCCGCGCCTCCGCCACCGCCGCCGGTGACGCAGGCTCCGCCGCCTGAAACGCGTACCGTCACGCGGCAACCGCCGCCCGTCACCCAGACGCAGGCACCGCCTCCACCGCCGCCGACGTCCGAGCCACCTCCGCCGCCGCCACCTCCGCCAACGACGGAGCCTCCGCCACCGACGACGACGGCGCCTCCGACGGAAACGACGCCGCCGCCGCTGATCCCGACCTTGCCGTACGAGACGATCCCGGGTCTGCCGTTCGTTCCGGCGCCCATCCAGCCGCCGCCGCCATAGGCTCGCGGCATGACCCAGACGGACGGTTTGCTCTTCGATCCGAACACCTACGATCCTGCGCAGTTCGACGACGAGACCCGTCGGCTGCTGCGCGCGACGATCGACTGGTTCGAGGGCGTTGGCAAGAAGCGGATTCTCGACGACGACCTGACGGCGCGCTGGCCCGCCGACTTCGTCGAGTTCGTCAAGCGGGAGAAGTTGTTCGCGACGTTCCTCACCCCGTCGGAGTTCGCCGACGGCAACCCGGACAAGCGCTGGGACGCCGCGCGCAACGCCGCGCTCTCGGAGATCCTCGGCTTCTACGGCCTGACCTACTGGTACACCGAACAGGTCACCATCCTGGGCCTAGGACCGGTCTGGCAGAGCAGCAACGTCGACGCCAAGCGGAGGGCCGCGCGTGACCTCGAGGCGGGGCATGTGATGGCGTTCGGGCTGTCCGAGCGCGAACACGGTGCCGACGTCTACAACACCGATATGGTCCTCACACCGGCCAGCGCCGAGGACCGCGCCAACGGCATCCTGTACCGGGCGTCGGGGGAGAAGTACTACATCGGCAACGGCAACGTGGCGAGCCTGGTGTCGGTATTCGGCCGCCGCGGCGACATAGACGGCGACTCAGACAGGGATCAAGGCTATGTCTTCTTCACCGCCGACAGCCGTCACGAGAACTATCACCTGATCGACAATGTTGTGCACATGCAGATCTACGTCAGCACGTTCCGGCTGGAGAACTATCCGGTGCGCGAGTCCGACATCCTGCATACCGGAGTGGAAGCCTTTGCGGCGGCGCTGAATACGGTCAACATCGGCAAGTTCAACCTATGTACGTGTTCGATCGGCATGGTCGAGCACGCCTTCTACGAGGCGATCACGCATGCCCAGAACCGGATCCTGTACGGCAGGCCGGTCACCGAATTCGCCCATGTGCGAGCGAATTTCGTCGACGCGTATGCGCGGCTGGTAGCGATGAAACTGTTCAGCCAGCGGTCGGTCGACTATCTGCGCAGCGCGAGCCTCGACGACCGGCGCTACCTGTTGTTCAACCCGGTGACCAAGGCCAAAGTCACGATGGAGGGCGAGACGATCGTGCGGTCGTTGCACGACGTGGTGGCTGCCAAGGGATACGAGAAGAACACGATGTTCCGCGAGGTAGCGCAGCTCATCGGGGCGCTGCCGCGACTGGAGGGCACCGTGCACGTCAACGTCGGTCTTGTGCTCAAGTTCATGCCCAACTACATGCTGAATCCGAAAGAGTATCCCGAGATTCCGACGCGCAACGACCCTGCGGACGACGTCTTCTTCTGGAACCAGGGACCGACGCGCGGTGCCGGCAAGGTGCAATTCGCCGACTGGGCACCGGTCTACGAGAAGCATGCGAGCATCCCGAACGTCGGCCGGTTCTACGAGCAAGCCCAGGCGTTCAGGACGTTGCTCACCACGGCCGCTCCGGATGCTGAACAGCAGAAGGATCTGGACTTCCTGCTGAACGTCGGCCACTTGTTCTCACTGATTGTCTACGGGCAGTTGATCCTGGAGCAGGCCGCGTTGACCGGACTCGACGACGATATCGTCGATGCGATCTTCGACTTTCAGATCCGCGACTTCAGCACGTATGCCGTTGTGCTACATGGCAAGCCGAGCTCAACGCAAGCGCAGCAGGACTGGGCTGTCGGTGCGATCCGCAAGCCGGTGCCCGACGCCGAGCGCTTCGACCGTGTCTGGGAGCGAGTCAAGGCGTACGACGGCGCCTACGAGATGCGTCCCTGACGGGCGGTCAGGCCTTGGGCCAGTCGGCGCGGGGTGTGCGGCAGCGCGGGTTTGGGCGCCGGCCTTGATTTCACGATGCGGTCAGTACGCGTATCGTGAACGGATTTCCTAATGCCCCAGCTTATTTGAGGGCCCGATAACCGACTTAGTTGTTGGCCGGTGGTGGTTGTGGTTGGAAGGGTTGGTACCACCACCAGTCGGCGCGCTCGCCGGTGGGCCCCGGGCATGGTGGGACAGCGGGCGG
>NZ_DASSCY010000373.1:0-16023 GCF_035697385.1 Mycobacterium sp.
CGTCGTCGAGAGTCGGTCGGTCGTCGGTGCACAGCGTGTCCAATTCCTCGACGAGACCGGCGAAGTAACCGATCTCGCGGATCTCAGGGGACGCCGCCGCCGCACGATCGAGGCGCAGACGTGCCACACCTACCCGGGTGAGGCTTCGGCCCACCAGCGACTCCAGTGCTTCGACGCCTTCGGCGGGAGTGATGGGGTCGAGGACGCTGAGTGTCACCGAGCGACCGATTCCCACATCGGCCCATTGGCCCCAATTGATCGCGATGCCGGGCAGCCCCCACGCCGTTCGCCACGCGACCAGGGCGTCAAGCCACGCGTTCGCGCAGGCATACGCTGCCTGGCCGGGCAATCCCAGCAGCGCGGCCATCGATGAGAAGCCAACCCACCAATCGAGCTGCCGGTCGGCGGTGGCTTCGTGCAGCCGCAAGGCGCCGGCGGCCTTGGCTGTCCACACACGTTCCAGGCTTTCCCTGTTGAGGGCGGCGACCAGCCCGTCGTCGAGCACGCCAGCCGCGTGGACCACCCCGCGCAACGGCAGGCCGGTTTCTTCGGCGGCCGATACGAGTTGTTCGGCCACTCCCGAAGAGGCGATATCGCCTCGCACCACAGTGACTTCGGCTCGGCTTTCAAGGTCGGCGAGAGCCGTCCGCGCGGTGTCTGAGGGACCGGACCGGCCGTTGAGGACAACGCGCCCGGCGCCGCTGTCCACGAGCCAGTGAACCACCACCATGCCCAGGCCACCCAGACCGCCCGTGACGATGTACGCCCCATCTGGGCGAACAAGCGGATCAGGTGTCCGTTCGGACAGTGTCGCCCGCGACAGCCGCTCGACGAACCGCCGCTTGCCACGCCACGCGACTGTGTCATCACTACTCGATGACGCCAGTTCAGTGACCAATGTCGAAAGAGAGTCGTTGGCCGCATCCAGATCGACAAGAGTGGCGCGCAGGTCCGGCTCATCTGCGAGGACACGGGCGAATTCACCTGGCCAGCCCCAAGTACGGATGAGACCTTTGAGGGCGCCGATCGCAGGATCACCCGGTTCATCACCGTGCACCGCAAGGCCGTTGCGTGCCACGAGCCACAGCCGCGGCGACTTCTGCGGCCAGGCGTCGACCACGGCCCGGGCTGTCGCCGAGACCGACCAGATCAAATC
Organism: Mycobacterium sp.; assembly: GCF_035697385.1. Lineage (GTDB taxonomy): Bacteria > Actinomycetota > Actinomycetes > Mycobacteriales > Mycobacteriaceae > Mycobacterium. The sequence goes on from NZ_DASSCY010000373.1 coordinate 1,157, forward strand.
CTGCGCGCGCAACAGCGCGCCACCGGAGTCGGCGCCGTCGAACGCGCGGTCGCCGACGAAGACAATCACGCCTACCGGTGGAAGCTTGGGATCTGCCGCGGTCTCCGTGATGGCCCGGCGCACCGCGGATTCGTCTGAGAGGTCTGCACTGAGCATCCGTTGGGCCGGTGACCCGAATCTGGCAATGAACCGCTTCGTCAACGCCTCCGCATCGGTGTCGCCGCTCAGCACCAGCCAACTTCCAGTAGGCAGGTCCGATGCCGCGGGTTCAGACAGAACCGGACATTCTACCCAGACGGTGTCAAACACCTTCTGCTCCAACGGCAGCGGCACCGTCGGGCGCTCCGTGGGCCCCAGACGGATGCCGACAACTTCGGCGGTAGGAGTCCCGGCCTCGTCCATCAAGGTGACCCGGCCCAGCTTGCCGGCACCGTCATCATCGACGTCTACCAACTCGGCCCGGCATCGCGCCCTCCTGCCGACATCGCCGAAGACCCGGATCGCCTCAACCGACACCGGCAAGTACGTGACGTCATCCGAATTGCCCAGCGCGGGCATTGCGGCAGCCAAGCTCTGCAGAGCCGCGTCCAGCATCACGGGGTGAATCCGGTAATTCCGGTGTGCGACAGCCTGGTCGGGCGCGACGATGTCGGTCTCTGAACCACCGTCGGGCATCCGAACGATCCTGGTCAGTGCGAAAAACGCCGGCCCGTGATCTGCACCGGTACGCCGTAAGGCCGCATAGAAATCCGCCGGCGACACCACATTCTGAGACTCCGCGGCCGGGGACCGCCGCTCAACCGTGTCCTCCGCCGCCTGCACCGGCTGCACGCGCGCCGTCGCATGCCGACACCAATTGCCGTCGGGTGAGCACGAATAGATCTCGACACCAATCGCGTTGTCAGCACTGCGAACAAGCTGCGTAGTCACCCGGGTATGGCTATTCAGGGAAAGGTTCTGCTCGACCTCGAGCCGTTCCACGCTGACAGCTTCCACGGGCAGCCCGAGGGCTTCGCTGCCGGCGGCCAGCGCCATCTCAGCGAAAGCCGCTGCCGGCATCACAGCCCGGCCATGCACCCTGTGGTCTGCGAGCCAGGGAATCTTCTCGGTCCCGACATCTGCCTGCCACAGATGGCCGGTACCGCAAGGCATCTCGACGTGCACGCCCAACAGTGGATGAGCATCGGTCATCTCCGGGCCAGTGGACCGGTTTGTGATCCAGTATCTCGAATGCAGCCACGGCGTCGGCGGAAGATCCACAAACCGTCCCCTCGCAGCCCGCGCCGGCGCACCGACTGCGGCCAGCTGCGAATGAAAAAACAGGGTCTCGTCTTTTCCCCTGCGCATCGCCGAGGTGACGAGGTGGCGCCGGCTCGGCGCAGCCGACTCGAGAATGTCGGTAATGGCGTGGGTGACCAGCGGATGAGCACTGAATTCGATGAAGGTGGCATGGTCGTGTCCAGCTGCGGCGATGGCCCGGCTGAACTGCACCGGCACCCGCACGTTGGCCACCCAATACCTGGCGTCAAGGAGTGGCGCGGTGGTGCCATCACAGACGGTGGACAGAAACGGGATGACAGGGTTCTTGGGTGTCAGATCCGCCAATGCGGTCAGCAACTCGGGCAGGATGGGATCCATCAACGCGGTATGCGAGGCGACCTCCATGTTCACCCGGCGGGCCAAACCGTCCTTCCGCTTCACGGCGGCGATCACGGCATCGACCTGCGCGACAGGCCCGGCAATCACGGTCTGGCGCGGTGCCGCATAGACCGTCACGCTCACCTCGGGGAAGTCTGCGATCGCCGCCGCGGTGGCCTCAGCGTCCAGGCCCAGCAGAGCCACCGCACCCTTGCCCGCCAGCCGCGACATCAACTGCGACCGGGCCGCTATCACCCGCAACCCCTCGGCCCGGGTCAGCGCGCCCGATACCACCGCCGCGGTCACCTCACCCATCGAATGCCCGATCACCGCAGCCGGGTGCACCCCATACGCGTCCCACAGGTCGGTCAACGCCAGCTGTAGGCCCATGATCACCGGCTGGACCCGCGCATCCCCGCTCACCGGCTCGCCGTCTGCAAGCACCTGTCTCAGCGAAAACCCCACCTGCTCAACGAATACCGGCTCTAACCCATCCACTGCCGCGCCGAACGCAGGCTCATCCGCCAACAACTGCCGACCCATCCCGGCCCACTGCGAACCCTGCCCCGAATACACAAACACTGCACCGGAACCGCTCGGCCTCTGGTGCGGGCCGACCACGCCAATCGTCGTTTCTCCGGCCGCCAACAACTGCAAACCCGCCACCGCCTGAGCCCGATCACGCGCGCATACCGCTGCGACGTTCTTGTGCCGGGCGCGGTGATGCTCGAAGGTGTAGGCAAGATCCGCCAGCGCCACACCGGCGCCGTCGCCCTGCATCCAGTCGGCGAGCATCCCTGCGGTCGCCGAGATCCGCGCCGGGGTCCTGCCCGAGATCACCAGTGTGCTCACCGCCGGCTCCGGTTCCCGAACAACGGGATCGGGATCCGGAGCCTGCTCGATCACCACATGCGCGTTGGTGCCACTCACGCCGAATGAGGACACTCCGGCGCGCCGGGCCCGCGCGACGGTCGGCCAGGACATCGGTTGCGAGGCGATGGTGAAGCGGGCGGCATGGTCGCTGGCGTGCGGGGTCAGCCGCTCGAAGTGAAGGTGTTTGGGAATGTGCCCGTTTCGCACGCTCAGGACGGTCTTGATGAAACCGGCGATGCCTGCCGCGGATTCCAGATGTCCCAGGTTTGTCTTCACCGAACCCAGCACCAACGGTGCGGAGCCATTTCGTTCGGAGAACACCTGGCTCAATGCCTCGAGTTCGATCGGATCGCCCAGCGAGGTGCCGGTGCCATGGGCTTCGATGTAGTCGATATCGGCAGGCTGCAGCCGCGACGCCGCCAGCGTTTGGCGCAACAGGGCCTGCTGGGCCGGCCCGTTGGGAACGGTCTGCCCGCTGCTGGGGCCATCCTGGTTTACCGCTGAACCGCGCACCACCGCCAACACCGGATCCCCGTCGCGCAGTGCATCACTGAGCCGCTTGAGCACCGCGACGCCGCAGCCCTCGCTGCGCACGTATCCGTCCGCGCCAGCGTCAAAGGTCTTGCAGCGGCCGTCAGGAGCCAGCATTCCCCACCGCGAGCAGGCGATGCTGTTCTCAGGACTCAGCATCAAGTTGACGCCAGCGGCTAACGCATTGTCACTTTCGCGTCGGCGCAGGCTCTGGCAGGCGAGATGGACCGCCACGAGCGATGACGAACACGCGGTGTCGATGACCACTGCCGGGCCGTGCACCCCAAGGAAATACGCCAACCGGCCCGCGGCGAAGTTCGACGCATTTCCGAATGGGATATAGGGGTCGAGATCTTCGGGCCTGAGTTTCCCGGCGAAGGTGAGTGAGTAGTCGTTGGTGGTCAAACCGACGAAGACCGAGGTTTGCGTACCACGGATCGCATGGGGGGTGATGCCAGCGTTTTCCAATGCCTCCCAGGCGACTTCGAGCAGCAACCGCTGCTGTGGGTCCATCCCGGCGGCTTCACGAGGGGAGATACCGAAGAACTCCGCATCGAATTCGTCCGGCTGCCAGGAGGTTAGAAAACCTCCCTCACGAGTACAGATCGTGCCCGGTACGGTGTGGTCCACACAGTAGTAGGCGTCGGCATCCCAACGTTCGGGGGGAACTCGGACGATGCCGTCGACCCCTTTCTGTAACAACTGCCAATACTCGTTGGGGTTGTTCACGCCACCGGGAAACCGGCATCCCATCCCCACGACCGCAATCGGTTCGGTGTCACCCTTTTCGGCGATTTCCAGGCGCGCACTCAGTTCATCGATCTTCTGAAGTGCATCGGTGATGATCGTCCTGCGATCAGGCGGCGTAACAGTCATAAGCTCAACTCAGCCTCTCCGACAGTTGTTGGAGCAGTTCATCTTCGGTGAGCTCCACGTAGGTGTCGACGCTCTCCTGATCGGCAACCTCGATCAATTCGGGAAGAATCGTGGTCAGGTAGCTTGCGAGCGCCTCGACGTTCGGATAGTCGAACACCACGGATGCGGGCAGTACTTCGCCAAGGCTTTCGCTGAGCGACCGCTGAAGCGTCACGCTCATCAGCGAGTCCATACCGGACTGGAAGAAACCTGCCGACGGATCCAGCAACTGCGGTGACGGTAATCCCATCGCTGCCGCAACACGCGAACTGATGTGCTCGACCAGAAGATCGCGACGGCGTGTGGGTTCGCAGTTGTGCAGTGCCTCACGGAACTCCGTCCGCAGCGTCGTGCTAACACTGCCGTCGTCGCTGGGCAGCAGTTCGTCCAGGATGTGAAGTGGTGCGCGGGTGCGATACGCGGCAGCCAGTCGGCTCCAGTCGGCGGCGACGACGGTGGAGCGTACTGGGCCGTCCGGACCGGTGAGAAACGACAGTGCTTGGATGGCGACCTCGTCAGGCATGGGATCGAGTCCGGAATCGAGTGTCACCTGGCGCTCTTGGCCGGTTTGGGCGTCAGCCAACGACTTCCACAGCCCCCAATTGATGGTGGTGGCCGAAAGGCCGGCCGCTCGACGCGCATAGGCGAAGGTGTCAAGGAAGGTCGTCGTCGCCGCGTAATGCCCCAGCCACCGGGAGCCGAGCAAGCCAGAGATCGACGAGAACAACACGAACTGGCGCACCGGGTGTTTGAGCGAAAGTTTGTGCAACAGCGACACCACGTTGAGTTTGGGACGGAACATGGCGGCGACGTCGTCGTGGGTCATGTCGCGCAGTGTCACCGGCCCGCCCCCGAAGGCGCCGAAATAGATACCGCTGAGCGACGGAAGGTCTGTGCCAAAGCGGTCGAACAATGCGCTCATCGCCGCCTCATCGGAGGCATCGGCAGCGACCCGAACCAATGTGGTTCCCTTCGCCGACAGGCTATGAGCCAACTCATCAAGGCGCGAACCCGGATTGCGCGACACCGCAACGACGGTGGAGGCGCCCATGTCAGCGAGCTGATGGATCAAGTGAGGTCCGATATTCCCGGTTGCGCCGATGATCAGCTGGCTGCTGTCTTTGTCGAGTTCTACGGGCGACGCCGGCGGCGGATGCCCCTGCTGCAGGCGAGGCACGCGGCGGACGCCGGCCCGGTAGACGACCTGGTCCTCGCCATCGTCGCCTTGGGCCTCGCTCAGTACATACCGGGCGGCCAACTCGGCGGGCACCGACTCATCGACGTCGATGACGCCGCCCCAGGTCTCTGGATGCTCCAGTGCCAACGTACGACCCAGGCCCCACAACACTGCGTGGGCGGGATTGGCTCGATCGGCTTCACCGAAGGGTTGGGCATTGCGTGTCAGCATGAAAAGCCTCGGCCGCAACGGCATTGCGGCCACCGCCGCCGTGAGCCTCCTGGCCGCATTGAACAAGCGGTAGCCCGACTCGGCGTCGAAATGCCCAGCGGGGACATCTGGTGCGTACAGCACATTGCGCACGCCGCTCAGCGAATCGACAAGGGTCGCTGCCCTACCGGGATCGACGGTCAGCACCGACGGTGCCAGAATCGAGACGGTCGTGTCCGGCCCGAGCAGACGACGGACTTCCGCGCCCAGACGATCGTCTGCCACCAGCAGCCAGGCGCCATGCCCGGAAACCTCAGCAAGCGACAACGGACGAGCCGGCCATGTCAGCTCGCAGTGCCATTCAGCCGGGATGACGCCGGCGGTGCTCGCACCCGAATCATTCACTGGCCGAGCGGCTCTCGCTGGGCTGATATTGATCCAGTGGCGGGTGTGGTGCCATGGCGTGGTTGGCAGCACCGGATGCGGTTCAGGTGCATGCGGGGTGTCTGGTGGACGACTGGTGTGGGTCATATTGAGGTTGGTGTGGAAACTGACCGTGTCGTCACCGTCACGCCACAGCGTGCCAACGCTGTGGTGATGGGTCACCGACTCCAGGGTGTCGCTGATGGCATGAGTCAGCACGGGATGAGCGCCGATCTCGACGAAGGTGGCATGGTCCTGGCCGGCGGCGGCGATGGCCCGGCTGAACTGCACCGGTACCCGCACGTTGGCCACCCAGTACGCGGCGTCCAGTAGCGGATCGGTGGTGGTGTCGGCGACAGTGGAGATGAACGGAATCGCGGGCGGCTTGGGTGTCAGATCCGCTAGTGCCGAAGCCAATTCGGGAAGTATCGGATCCATCAACGCGGTGTGCGAGGCGACCTCCATGCTCACCCGACGGGCGAAACGGTTCTGTGCATTCACAGCGGCGATCACCGCATCGACACTTGCGACAGGCCCTGCGACCACGGTCTGGCGCGGCGAGAGATACGCCGCCAGACTTATCTCGGGGAAGTCGGTGATCAGCGACGCGGCGGCCTCGGCGTCCAGGCCCAGCAGAGCCACCGCACCCTGGCCGGCCAGCCGCGACATCAACCGCGAACGCGTCGCGATCACCCGCAAGCCTTCGGCCACAGTCAGCGCCCCGCCCACCACCGCCGCGGTCACCTCACCCATCGAATGCCCGATCACCGCATCGGGTTCCACGCCGTAAGAGCGCCACAACTCGGTCAACGCCAACTGCAACCCCATGATCACCGGCTGCACCCGCGCATCCCCGCTCACCGGCTCCCCACCGGCGAGCACCTGGCGCAGCGAAAACCCCACCTGCTCAACAAACACCGGCTCCAACTCGTCCACCGCCGCGGCGAAAGCAGGCTCATCGGCCAACAACTGCCGACCCATCCCAGCCCACTGCGAACCCTGACCCGAATACACAAACACCACGCCGGAACGGCACAAACCCTCATGCGCGCCGACCACACCCGTCGCCGTTTCACCGGCCGCCAACGCCTGCAAACCCGCCACCGCCTGAGTCCGATCACGCGCGCACACTGTGGCGAACTGGCTGTGGCGCTCGCGGTGATGGTTGAGGGTGTGGGCCACATCTGCCAACGTCACATCGGCGCCCTCGTGGGTCATCCACTCCGCCAGGGCCCCCGCCCACGACGCCACACGTTGGGGTGTTTTACCCGATATCACCAGCGTGCTCACTGCCGGCTCCGGTTCGCGGACAGCGGGATCGGGATCCGGAGCCTGCTCCAGCACCACATGCGCATTGGTGCCGCCGAACCCGAACGAGGACACTCCGGCCCGCCGTACGCGGCCCGTGCTCGGCCACTGGAGTTGCTCGGCAACTACTTTCAGCCGCATCTGGTCAAACGGAATATGCGGATTCGGAGCCTGGAAGTGCAAAGTCCCCGGGATGGTGGCCCGCTGAACCGCCAGCACCGACTTGATGAAACCCGCGATCCCGGCGGCGGCTTCCAGATGACCCAGATTCGACTTGATTGCGCCGATCAACAGCGGCGACTGTTCCGGACGGCCACGGCCCAAGGCCGTGCCGAGCGCACGCGCCTCGATGGGATCGCCGAGCAGAGTTCCGGTGCCGTGAGCCTCGACATAATCCACCTCGTGCAACTCCACGCCGGCATTGGTGTACGCCGCGCGCAGCACCTCCATCTGAGCGGCTGGGTTAGGCGCCATCAGGCCGTTGGACCGACCGTCTTGATTGACCGCCGAACCGCGCACAACCGCGAGCACCCGATTGCCGTCACGCAGCGCATCGGTCAGCCGTTTGAGTGCCACCACCCCGCAGCCCTCACCGCGCACGAACCCGTCGGCATCCGCGTCGAACGCATGACACAGACCAGTCGGCGACAACGCACCGGCTTCATCGAAACCGTGAAAGACCGCGGGCGACAACAACAGATTAACCCCTGCCGCGATCGCCACATCAGAGTCGTGCACCTGAAGGCTCTGGCACGCCAAATGCAGGGCGACCAATGAGGACGAACAGGCGGTGTCCACCGCAACGGACGGCCCATGGAGATCCAGGAAATACGAGAGCCGATTCGCGATGATGCTCAGTGCGCCACCGGTGTTGCTCCACGCGTCGACGCCAGGTAAGTCGGTGGACGCCAGAAAGCCGTACTCAGACACACATGCCCCGACGAAGACCCCGGTCTTCGAGCGCCGCAGAGAACTCGCAGGAATCCCTGCGTGCTCCAAGGCTTCCCAGGCCACTTCTAGCAGAAGTCGCTGCTGGGGGTCCATCTTGGCGGCTTCGCGAAGGGAGATGTCGAAGAACTCCGCATCGAAGGCATCGATGTCACTCAAGAACGAGCCCCACCGCGTCGTGCGGGCTAGGGTCGCTGCCACCTCAGAGGAGCCATCATCGAACGGAAGCCACCGATCAGGCGGAACCTGCCCTATCGCGCAGCGGCCATCCGACAGAAACTGCCACAGTCCTTCGGGTCCAGATATTTCGCCAGGGAACCGACATCCCAATCCGACAACAGCGATTGGCTCGCCGACCGAGCTGCGGTCACTCGGAGGCGCCGTGTCGGCTTGGTCCTCCGACTCTAGTGTCGTGAGGTAGTCGACAAGAGCGTTGATCGTGGGGTGCTGCCAGAATTCGACCGGCGACACCGGCCGGCCGATTACCTCGGCGAGCTCGCCGGACAGTACCACCGCGTCACTGGAGCCCACTCCCAGATCCGACAAGGCTGCATCAGGATCAATCTCGTTGGGATCACAGCCGATATTGGTGATCAGGTATTCGATTAACCACTGATGCAGCTCAAGAACAGTCACGACGCAGGCCGGATCTCTTCGCTCTCGAGCTCGATAAGTTGCTCCAACAGCTCAACGACACGATCCAGGTTGAAGTTGATCTGTTTCATGCCGGCCCGAGTCTCAGCGACGACATCCTTCAGATCTGACGGGATACCTATCATGTGTCCACCTCCTGCGTGAAGTGCTGTTGAGTCTTGCGATTCACCGGATCCCGCTTTCGACGCTGGCGGGAGTCGATTCGATGCTGTCGAACAATGTGTCCAACACGCTGTTCGCCGAGTCGGCCGGCGGATCGAGGTCGTTTTCCGAGACCTTCTGCGGTGAAAGTCTTTTGGTGAGGTACGCCGTCAATGTCGCGATAGTCGGGTGATTCCAGAGCATCGTTGCCGACAGTTCGATACCGACGAGCTGCTCGACCTCTCGCCGAATCGACATCGCCATCAGGGAATTGAGGCCCAGCTCCGCGAACGGGCGGTCCACTTCAACCTCTGCTTCCGGGATCCGAAGTTCGCCGGCGAGAATTGCTCGTAGCCCGATCTCCAGTTCACGCAGCAGATCGTCGTGGGCCATCTGGGACCATGCCGGTGCCAATGTGCGGTCTGCGGTTGCCGTTTCGTTGCAAGAGGGCATGGGAACCATCACCGCTTGCGCTATGTCACAGGAATCCACGTACTCCCACGCGGCGAAGGCTTCTTCCGGGCTGACCGGCCGCGAGCCCAGCCGTTCCAGCTCTTGCATGACGATCGCGGCGTTGGAGGCGAACCCGAGTCCCCGCCAGGCCACCCAGTCCAGGCTCACGGAATGGCAGCCTTGCTCGTGACGGGATCGCGCCAGGCAGTCGAGGTACGCATTGGCCGATGCGTACGCGCCCTGCCCGGGCACACCGAAAACCGTTCCGGCCGAGGCGGTCATGAAGAAGAACTCGAGGCTGCCCGGCGGGAACGCTTCATGCAACGCTTGTCCCCCGGCGATCTTCGGCCACATGACTCGCCGAAGCATGTTGTCGGCCATCTCAGTCAGAAGTGTGCTTTCCGTGACGCCTGCGGCGTGGATGACACCGCGTATCGGCGGCGCTCCGTCGCGGTTGCGCCGGGACAGCAGCGCCTGTACCGCTTCGCGGGATCCGACGTCGAGCGCCACGACGTCCACCGAGACGCCGCGCATCTCCAGCGCCCGGACTGCGGCGACTTTTTGCCGTACCTCGGCGCCGTTTCCGTCAGTGTCCCAGGCATGCCGGGGCGGTAATGCGGTCCGGCCAGCAAGGACGATCCGACGTGCACCCCGGTCCGCGAGCCAGTCGGCGATCAGCAGACCAAGGGCACCCATTCCGCCGGTGACGAGGTACGCCGCATCCGGACGACAACGCAGCGGTTCGCGCACCGGTCGATCGGAGATCGGCACGACCGCCGGAGCAAGGAGCTCGCCGTCGCGACTCACCAGGATTGACTTGCACGGAACCGGCAGCAGCGTGGACAGCACATGCGCGTGAGCACAGATGTCGCCGCCGGCCGGGATGTCGATGAGACCGCCCCACAACTGCGGCTGCTCGGCTGCGATGACGGCGGCAAGGCCCCACAAGCAGCTCTGCGGCAGCGCCGCGTCGGTGTCGGCATCGTGAACACCGCGTGTGATGATCCACATCGTGGCCGGTTGGCTGTCATCCCGCTGCGCCAGCACTCGGACGAGTTCTCCCACATCCGCCGAAAGCCTTACAGCGCAGTCGATGTCATCCTCTCCAAACCGCGGCTCGGCCAGGTAGACAACGTAGCGGGCATCGCCAAGATCGGCCGCCACGTAACCGCCGTCTGCGAGTCGCGCCTGTAGGCCATCGCTCCCGTCGGCCCCGAGAATCACGACCGTGTGTCGTCCCTCCGGCAGCGCCTGTTCCTCAGAGGCCTGGTGCCATGGTTGCCACTCGATCGCGTGCGCGATGGTCATCGACGTGGCCCCGACCGCTTGTCCCGGGCGGGACTCCACATCCGCGTACCGAAGGGAGCGGATATCGACGCACACGCTCCCGTCCGGCGCTTTCACGGCGATGTCGACGATCAGGTCGTCGCCTTCGCGATTCGTGCGCCGGCGTATCTCGACCGAACCGTGCAAATCGGTCAGCGGGGATCCCAGCCGCACACTGTCGACAGCGGCAGGAACCATGAGCCGGGGGTTCGACTCATCCACCAAGCGGGCGACGTGGACGGCCGCGTCGAGCAGTGCCACCGTCGATGCCTCCGCCAGCCGGACATCGGCGACCGCCCCGGCTTCGGTGTGCTGCAACGATTGGATGGACCAGGTGAACGGCTGACCCTCGACACCCCATGCCTCGAGAAGCTCGGCAACCGACTTCTTGATGCCGTTGGCGCCGTACTCTCGGCCGTTCAGCGCCCACACATCGGCATCTGAGGTGTCGTTGTCAAGCGGGCACGGCGAGAGTCGCGCGCTCACGTGCCTGACCCAGCGGTGTGCGCCGGGCTCAGCCACCGGACTCGATGCGACGGTGAGGGATTCGCCGTCGGCGACCACTTGGATCACGCGCGGTTGGTCGAGGACGATCGGATGCTCGAATCGTACGGAGGACAACGCGGAGCCTCCACAGTCGGCCGAGGCGGTGACCATCGTTTGCAACAGAACGGATACCGGCACCACTTCGAGGCCATGGATTCGATGGCAACCCGGATACGGCTTGGCTTCCGGCACCAGCCGCGCCTGCCAGAGGTGCCCGGGAGGCGTGGTCGCGACGGTGATGTGCTCGCCGAGCAGGGTCCCCGCCCTGGGGGCGGATCCAGCGCCGGCCACTCGCTTTCGGGGGGTCATCCAGTGCCGGCTGTGATGCCAGGGCGTTGTTGGAATCACCGGATGCGGCTCGGAAACATGGTCGGTTTTCGGCGGTTGGATGGTGTGGGTGGCGTTGAGGTTGGTGTGGAACGTGAGGGTGCCGTGGTCGTCGCGCTGCAGTGTCGGAACGCTGTGGTGGTGAACGTCGGCCAAGGTGTCGCTGATGGAGTGAGTGAGAACCGGATGCGGACTTACTTCCACGAAGGTCGCGTGGTCGGCCCCGGCCGCAGCGATGGCATGGTTGAACCGCACAGGGTTGCGAAGGTTCGCCACCCAATACTCGGCGTCGAAAGTGGTTGCATCGCTAGTGGTGTGGTCATGGGTGGTGCTGATGAAGGGAATGGTCGGTGTTCCCGGCGTCAAGTCCGCAAGCTGCGCCCGCAGCTCCGGCAGCACGGGATCGATTATGGGATTGTGTGAGGCCACATCGACCTCGATGCGTCGCACCAGCCGGTCCTGCGCGGCCACCGCGGCCATCAAGGTCTCGACATCCTCGGGCGGCCCGGCGATGACCGACTGTCGCGGCGACGCGTACACCGCCAACGTCACTGCAGGATGGCTGCGGATCAGCGCCGCAGTGGCTTCCGCATCCAGCTCGAGCAGCGCCATCGCGCCTCGTCCGGACAGCCGCGACATCAATCGTGACCGCGTTGCGATCACTCGCAGCCCCTCGGCGGCGCTCAGCGCTCCGGCCACCACCGCCGCGGAAACCTCGCCCATCGAATGGCCGATCACCGCATCCGGTTCCACGCCATACGACCGCCACAACTCGGTCAGCGCCAAGTGCATACCAACGAGCACAGGCTGAATGCGATGAATGCCCACAACCGGCTCGCCAGCGGCGAGCACCTGCCGCAGCGAGAAACCTGTCTGGTCGACGAATGCGGGTTCCAGCTCGGCCACCGCGGCTGCGAACGCCGGTTCATCGGCCAGCAACTGCCGGCCCATTCCCGGCCATTGCGAACCCTGACCGGAATAAACGAACACCGTGCCCGGGCGGCACACGCCCTGGTGCGGTGCCACCACGCCATCGGCTGACCGGGCGGCGGCGAGCGCGCGCAGCCCCGCAATCGCCTGGGCGCGGTTGCATGCGGCCACAGTCGCGAACTTCGCGTGCCGGCTACGGTGATGATTCAAAGTGTGGGCGACATCCTCCATCGCCACTTGCGCTCCACTGCGCTCCATCCAATCGGCGAGCATCCCCGCTGTCGAGGCCACGCGCTCGTACGTCTTGCCCGAAACCACGAGGGTGGTCACCGCCCCGCCGGACCGCGAGGGCGGCGCCGTGACAGGTACCGGGTTCGGAGCTTGTTCCAGCACCACGTGGGCGTTGGTCCCGCCGAAGCCGAACGACGACACCCCCGCCCGCCGGGGCCTATCCGTCACCGGCCAATCAGTCGGCTCAGCAACGACTTTCAGCTGCAGACTCTGCAAGGGGATGTGCGGATTGGGAGTCTGGAAGTGCAGGGTGGCCGGGATGCGCCCGCGCTGCACCGACAGCACCGTCTTGATGAAGCCCGCAATTCCGGCCGCCGCCTCCAGATGTCCGAGATTTGACTTGACCGCCCCGATCAGCAGCGGCGCGTTCTGGCGGCGTGCGCGGCCCAAGACCGTTCCGAGCGCCCGGGCTTCGATGGGATCGCCGAGTAACGTCCCGGTTCCATGAGCCTCGACGTAGTCCACGTCGCGTGGCTGGACGCCGGCATTGGCGTACGCGGTTCGCAGCACCGCCATCTGAGCCGCGGGGTTCGGTGCCATCAGTCCGTTGGACCGGCCGTCTTGGTTGACAGCGGATCCCCGGACGACGGCGAGCACCCGGTCACCGTCACGCAACGCGTCGGTGAGCCGCTTGAGTACCGCGACACCGCAGCCCTCGCCGCGTACGAAACCGTCTGCGCTGGAATCGAATGCGTGGCAACCACCCGTCGGTGACATCGCCTCGGCCTGATCGAAACTACGGGTAACCGCCGGTGACAGCAGCAAGTTCACCCCCGCCGCGATAGCGAGATTCGCATCACCCGTTCGCAGGCTCTGACATGCCAGATGCACCGCTACCAGTGACGACGAACACGCCGTGTCCACGGTTACTGACGGCCCGCGCAGGTCGAAGAAGTATGAGACGCGGTTGGCGATGATGCTCAACGCACCGCCGGTACCCGACCATGCATCCACTTGACTCAGATCGGTCGACGCCAGATATCCGTACTCGCCGAGGCAGGCGCCCGCGAACACCCCAGTTTGCGAATGCCGAAGCGAATTGGCCGGAACGCCTGCGTGTTCCAACGCCTCGTGTGCCACCTCGAGCAGCAGACGCTGCTGGGGGTCCATCTTGGCGGCCTCACTCGGTGAGACATCGAAGAACTCCGCATCGAAGGCGTCGATATCGGTCAAGAAAGAGCCCCAGCGCGTGGTGTGGGACAGCGCGGCCGCCGCCTCTGGCGAACCGTCATCGAACGGCGTCCACCGGTCGGGCGGTACCTCACCTACGGCCGATCGGCCGTCACGCAGGAACTCCCAGAACACTTCCGGCCCACGGATGTCGGCGGGGAAGCGGCATCCGAGGCCGATCACGGCGATCGGTTCATCCATCGATCCGTGCGCGGAAGCGAGCACCGCTTCGCCGCTATCGGGTTCAGAGCCGGTCAGAAACCCCGCCAGGGCATTGATCGTCGGATGCTGCCAGAACTCGACGGGTGAAACCTGTCGTCCGAGCAACTCGGACAGCTCACCGGAGAGCGCGATGGCATCGCGCGACCCGAACCCCAGATCGTTCAGTGAGGCATTGAAGTCGACATCGTCGGGGCTGCAGCCGATATTGGTTACGAGGTAGTCGACCAGCCAGTGCCGAAGTTCGACCTCGTCGTACGACACAGTCATGCGGTGGTGTCCACGCGCGCATATTCGCCTTGCCGGTATCGCTCCGCGCACGTCGAGCGGCGAATCTTGCCGCTCGTCGTGATCGGGAGCGAGCCGGGGGCCACCAGAACGAGATCTGCAACCCGCAAGCCGTGAGACCGCGAAATCGCCGACTTGACTTCCCGTTTGACGGTTCGAAGCCGCTGCAGGGCCTCTTCTTCGGAGCTGCCCCGCTTCTTGATCTCGACGATTACGACCAGCTGCTCGCTGTGATCCTCGGTGACGGATATCGCCGCGACTCGGCCGCCCGTGATCTCCTGGACCGTCGCTTCGATGTCATCGGGATAGTGATTGCGCCCGTCGACGATCAGGAGATCCTTGATACGACCGACGATGAAGAGCTCACCATCCGACATGACGCCGAGATCTCCTGTGCGTAGCCAAGGTCCTTGCGGCGTGCCGGCCGACGGCTCTACCAGTTGACCGCCGAAGGTGTGCGCCGACGCCTGTGGATTTCGCCAGTAGCCTCCTGCGACGT
>NZ_DASSCY010000374.1:0-2309 GCF_035697385.1 Mycobacterium sp.
GCGTCACATGCCTCGCGCTGACCGCGCAGATCAACGTCGTCACCGGTGACCCGTGGCCGTCACCGCCGCCCCCCTCGTGCAAGGTCCCGAGCATGATTGACCTGAAGCGCTCAGAGGGCCACGCGGCCTGGATCGCTCCAGGCATCCCCGGCGGGTTCGCACCAGGCAATTTCAGCCCGACCAACGGAAACTTCACGATCAAGTCGCAGTCGCTCGTTGGCGGCACCTGGGTGCCGTGCTCGGCGAGCGTCACCGTCTCGGCGAACGCGCAATGATGAAGCTCCTGCACCGCTCAAGCACCGACGGTCGGGGTCAGGCACTCGTCGAGTTCGCGCTGATCCTGCCGATCCTGCTCATCCTCCTGCTCGGCATCCTGGACTTCGGACGCGCGATCGCCGCCTACAACTCGGTGTCCAATGCCGCGCGCAGTGGCGCCCGCGTCGCGATCGTGAACCAGGATCTCACCGCGATCGAGGCCGCGGTCGAGTCGGAGGGCATCAGCCTCGGCGACATCGAAGTCGATTTCGACCCGGACGTCAATGATAAGCCGGCGTGCCCCGCTGACGACTGCTGCCCGCAGATCGGATGCATCGTCGAGGTTCGCGTCACCAGCTCGTATGTCCCGGCAACCCCGATCTTCAGCAACATCGTCGGCACCATCGATGTGAGCTCTGCCACCCGAATGCCGATAGAGAGCGTTTCACCATGAGGTTTCCTGCAATGCGTACTGACCCGAGCGCATCGAAGCGCGGCCAGTCCCTCGTCATCGTCGCTCTGGGCATGGTCGTGCTCGTCGGGATGGTCGGCGTCGTGGTCGACGTCGGCCTGCAGTGGGGCGACAACCGCGCATCGCAGAACGGATCGGACGCCGCCGCTGAGGCTGGCGCCGTGGTCCTCATGCAGTACATGCTCGGCGCGCCGAAGATGGACGCCGACGTCGAGGATGCCGTCGACGCGGTCGCGAACACGAACCAACTCACGATCGACCACGCCGAGTACACCGATTGGCAGGGTCACCCCCTGACGCCTCCCGTCGAGGTGGGATATGGCGGCGGGATCCCGACTGGTGCCCAAGGCGTCCTCGTCGTCGGCACGCGCGCACACGAGACGGTGTTCGCACGCGTTCTCGGAATCTCCGAGCTGAGCGTCTTCACCGACGCCGTTGCCGTGGCCGGCCCGGCCGAGCCGTGCCCTGTGGGAGGCCCGTGTGCCCTGCTTCCTGTGACCATCCCGACCACAATCGTTACGTGCGATGGCCAGAACAAGTCCCTCGCCACCCTCGATCCGTGGATCGGCCCTTCGGAAGATCCAAGTGATCCGCCGCCCCCGCAGTACATCATTCCGCTCTGCGGGAACAACCCCGGCAGCGTCGGCTGGATCGACTGGACGCCTCCGGCGGGCGGTAACGATGAGCTGGCGAAGCAGATCTGCGATCCGCACCCGATCGACCTGGACCTGCCGGATTGGTACTACGTCACCTCGACGGGAAACACCAACTCGTCAACGGTTCAGGACTGCTGGGACAAGTGGATCGGC
Source organism: Mycobacterium sp. (assembly GCF_035697385.1). Lineage (GTDB taxonomy): Bacteria > Actinomycetota > Actinomycetes > Mycobacteriales > Mycobacteriaceae > Mycobacterium. The sequence goes on from NZ_DASSCY010000374.1 coordinate 1,537, forward strand.
AAGGTCATCATGTTCCCGTTGTTCGAGGACACCTGCAAGACAGATCCGGGCGAGAACACGGAGTGCACAGATCCGGCGCCAATCGGCGGCCAGAACCAGTGGTATTACTTCCCGTCCGCCGCGGCGCTCACGTTGACGGGTGCGTATGTGAACGGAAACAACTCCGACATCTGTGACCCATCCGGCGGCAATGGCGCGACCACGTGCCTGATCGGGACATTCGTTGACACCGCCATCACCGGCAAGGTGACGGAGTGGGATAACACCGCGGATCCGCTGAGCCAGTTCTTCTCGGTCCAGCTGATCCAGTAGCGGAGTCAGCGAGTCGGCTGGGCCTCGAGCCGTGGGTTGGTTGTCGCGTGCGCTCGTCGCGCGCGCGCCCACCCAATCGCAGCGACAACGGCAGTCAGCGCGCCGGCAATCGGCCCAACCACGGTCGGACCATGCACCACTGATGCGACTGTCGCACCGAGATACCAGGCGAAGTAGCTCCACAGAAGGAGCGCGGTAAGCCGTCGAGTCATGCGCCGATGGTCGGGTGCTACGTCAGTTGGCACCATCCCTCATTGGTACCGGCCCGCCGTCACCGCGGTCCTGCATCTCAGGCTCGCCGAGTCGCCTATGCTCCGGCGATGTCTCGTTTCGTTCGGGTCGAGAACGTGACGCGCGGCACGGTGGTCGCCGAACGATGCCGCGTCGCGCAGGGCATCCGGCAACGGATCTTCGGGCTCCATCTGTGGCCGGAGCTGCAACCTGGGGAAGGGCTGCTGCTG
>NZ_DASSCY010000375.1:0-18694 GCF_035697385.1 Mycobacterium sp.
TCGCGCCAAAGCTCGTCCTCTTCCTCATCATCCTGATTGTCGGCTGGATTCTGGCCAAACTCATCGCCAAGGCGGTCGACAAGATCCTTCAACGCGTCGGCTTCGACCGCGCGGTGGAGCGCGGCGGCATCCGGCGAGCCATGGAGCGGAGCCAATATGACGCTTCCACCATCGTCAGCAAGATCGTCTACTTCGGCTTGCTGCTGGTCGTTCTGCACTTCGCCTTCGGTGTCTTCGGCCCGAATCCGGTCAGCGAACTGATCGCCGGTGTGATTGCGTTTCTGCCCCGCCTGTTCGTCGCGCTGGTCATCGTCGTTGTGGCCGCCGCGATCGCCGCGGCAGTGCGCGACATCGTGTCCAACGCTCTCAGCGGATTCTCGTACGGACGGATGCTGGGCACCATCGCCAGCGTCTTCATCCTCGGACTGGGCGCCATCGCGGCGCTCAATCAGGTGGGCATCGCCCTGACCGTGACCCTGCCGGTGCTGATCGCGGTGTTGGCGACCATCGGCGGCATCCTGGTGGTCGGCGTTGGCGGCGGCCTGATCAAGCCGATGCAGGAGCGCTGGGAGAAGTACCTGACGACGGCCGAGCGTGAGGGGCGCAACTTCCAGGAGCGGCGGTCCACCGTTGACGCCACAGCGACCGGCCGGGTGCCCGCCGAGCGGACGTCGGGGCCGGACCACAAGTGGACGGCCGATGAGCTCACCGGGCAGCCACAGCGCACTGCGAAGCCGGTGTCTTCGACCACCCCGCCGGCGCACTACAGCGAAGGCGGACCGAAGGTCTAGCCCGCGGCGCGGGCTTGCAAGCAACCCGGCCTCCCGGGTTAGGTTGCGCACGTGACCGACGCATCTCACGCAGGCCGCGGGGCCGATATCTCCGCCGACGATGAGCTCGCCTCACTGGGCGAATTCATCTTCCTCGAAGAGAACGCCCGGCAGGCCGGTGTCGATGGGCCGCTGCCGCCCGTCGAACGCGTCGAATCCGGTCCGATCAGTGCCCTGAAGTTCGGCGACGACTCACCGCGTGTGGTGTTCCTGCACGGCGGTGGGCAGAACGCCCACACATGGGACACCGTGATCGTCGGACTCGGCGAGCCAGCGCTGGCGATCGACCTGCCCGGCCATGGTCACTCGGCATGGCGCGAGGACAGCGACTATGGGCCGCGGCTCAACGCGGTGGCGGTGGAACCGGTGGTGCGAGAGCTTGCGCCGGACGCCGACCTCGTCGTCGGAATGTCGTTGGGCGGACTGACTGCTCTGCGGCTGGCCGTGGCAGCACCCGAGCTGGTGCGCAAGCTGGTGCTCGTCGACGTCACTCCGTCTGCGCCAGAACGGCATACGGAGATGACCGACGCGCAGAAGGGCACCGTCGCGTTGGTGCAGGGCGATCGGATATTCCCGACGTTCGCCGCGATGCTGGAGGTCACCGTCGCGGCGGCCCCGCATCGGGACCGAGAATCATTGCGGCGCGGCGTATTCCACAACGCCAAGCGCCTCGACGACGGTACCTGGACATGGCGCTACGACTCCATTCGCACGGCTGATGGTTTCGAAGGGCTGTGGGACGACGTGCCTCACCTGACCGTGCCCACCACGCTTGTGCGCGGGGCGAATTCGGCCTTCGTCAACGACGAGGACGCCGCCGAGTTCGCCCGCACCGCGCCCGGCTTCCAGCGCGTGCACATCGTCGAGAACTCCGGCCACTCGGTGCAGAGCGACCAGCCGCGGGTACTGATCGGGCTGTTACGGGACGTGTTGGGCGACTGAAAGTTTCAGACGACAAGCGCCAGGGTGGCGGCTGGTGATTGCGGGACGACGACCTGATACCCGATGTCCCTCAAAATGCCGAGTTCGACCGGGCTCAGCACCCTGATACCGAGCCCCGTATCGGTCCTGGCGTTCATGATCTTCTGGTTCGCTCCGGTGAATGTGAAGTCGTCCAAGTGGCTCATCGAGCTACCGTTCGCCCACGGATTCGGTGTGAAGAGCGGAACCATCCCGCCGTACGCGGCGACGGCATTGGCTCCGCCGAAGAACACGCTGCCTGCCCCGCCGGTCAGAAGGGAGTCGTAATCGGTATCCCATATGAACTCGGGGTTGATCGGCTTCGCGCCGCCGGCGACCACGACGAAACTGTCGAGCACCGCCCAATTCCGCCCGGTGTTCGCGCCAGGCTTGTCCACCGCGGACAAGAAGCCGAAAGAGTGCAGTAACTCGTGGATCGCCGTCGAGGCGAAGTCGTACTCGCCACTCCCGATGGTGTCGCCGAGACCCCATGCATGCCCGAAGTTCCAGGTGATTTCGCCGTCGGCGGCCGCGCCGTTCGAATCGACACCAGACAGCAGCTTGTTCTGCACGACCGTCCGCCAGAAGCCGGGATCCTCGCTGACGAAGTCGCTGCCGGCCGACGCAAGCGTGTCCTTGTTCACGTCTTCTTCCGCAGCGACGTCGTAGGTGAGGACCACCGGAGCGGTGACCATGAAGTACACCAGCACGTCGTTCGCCGCTTGCCGCAGAGCCTCGCGGCGTTCGTCAGTCCAGTATTGAGCGCCGTTGGTGTAGGTGAACGCGAACTTGATGGCGCCCTGATTGATCAACGAGTTGGCGTTGACGCCCAGCGGACGGAACAAATCGAAAACATTGATGTGCAACCCGACGTCGACGGCAACGACGTCGAAGGAATCGACACCGTCGAAATTCGAAGCGGGCGTGTAGGTATACGTCCCGTCCTCGTTGAGCTGCACGGAACCTTCCGCGGGGCCCCTGGTGAGAAGGTAGATCAACCGGTCACCGTCGGGGTCGACTGCACCCACTGAGCCCGTCACCGGCCCGGTGATCTGACCGCTGATTTGAATCGGTGCAACTGTCGGGGCCTGGTTGAAGAAGGTGCGCCGTACCGCCCAGAACGCCCCTTCCAAATGAACCTTCAGGGAATCATCGACCGGCAATGACTCAATCCAGGACTGCGTCGCAGCTGTCCAGTCTGAGATCGCCTGGGCGACGAACTGTTGCCACGTGGCCTGCGGGGCTGACGGCGCAAGAAGCGACACCTGTGCGGTCGCAGCCGTCGGTGACGAATACGGCTCGGCGGCGACGGGCGCGGTCGCCAAGGACGCACTCTGTGCCGTCTTCGTCGCGGCCGACGTGTCTGGCGATTGCGTAACATCCGCCTCGGTGTACGGCTGCTCGTCGACTACGACGTCAGCGCTGTCGTTTGCGACCTGCTCTTCGGCGTGGACCGCGTCGTCTGTCCCTTCCGACTCGCTGTCTGCGCCCGCTTCAGAACTCTCCGAGTCGGATTCGTCGGTGCCTCCTGCGTCGGCGCCGACATCGCCGTCGTCGGAATCTTCGGCGTCCTCGGCAGCGTCAGCGTCTACGCCCGCATCGTCATCAACATCTGCATCGTCGTCTTTCGAACTGGCCGCGCCCTGTGTTGAATCGGAAGCCTCGGACGGCTCGGACGGCTTGGAAGCGCCCGATGCGTCCGATGCGTCCGAGCCAGCGGAACTCGATGATGTGGAGGACTCACCGGTGCTGTCGGCGGCAGCGACACCGACCTGCGGTCCCATCAGCGAAAAACCCAGCAACGCTGCACCCATGCCGGCCGATGCCGCGCCTACCTGTAGCCAGCGCCTGACAGGAAAATCCTCTGCACGACGCGTCCGTCGACTACGCCCCTGCCGCAGGCGATCTACGTTGACAACCCCCATTATTTGACCCCTCCGTCAGTTTGTTGCAGGACACGCTATACCGGGATACCTAGACCCCGCAGCAAATTTGCTACAGAAATTTCGCTGCGAGTGTGACCTGCGGTCCGCGCCTTCACGGGTGTGGACTCGGCGCGAATACGGCCGTTGGGCCTGTTAACCGCTGTTCACTCGCTGGTCGCTTCCTGCTAGCCAAGCTGCCGTAGGTTTCCGCCCGTCCCGGCCGCCAGCCCCGGCCGGTTTCGTGTCGGAAGGAACCCGCCCCCATGGCGCTTGTGCCGTTGAATCTCTTTGTCAGCCACGACGGAAAGTCCAAGCGTCAGCATCTGACGTGCCTCTACAAGTGCGGCGACGCCTGCAACAAGCCCGTCCCGAACAGGAGCCACAACGAGTACTTCGGCGACATCGCCAAGGCCGTCTCGCGACGCAAGGCGCTGCAGGCCGGCGGTATCGCGGTACTGGCAGTCGGCGCCGGATCCGCACTGGCCGCCTGTGCGGGCAGTGAACAGCCCGCGGCGACCCCCACCTCGTCGGCGCCACCTGCCGAGACACCACCCGGCATGAAGTTCACCGCGATCGCGCCGAACAGCGAGGACGCCGTCGTCATCCCCGATGGCTACGAGCAGGCGGTTGTCATCAGCTGGGGCGACCCGATCCTGCCCGACGCCCCGAAGTTCGATATCGCCAAGCAGACCGGTGCCGCGCAGCGTGCCCAGTTCGGCTTCAACAACGACTTCGCCGGGCTGCTGCCGATCGACGGGCAGCCCAATCGATTCCTGTTGGTCACCAACTTCGAATACGTCGACCCGGTGTTCATGTTCCCCGGCTACGACGCGAAGAAGCCCACCCGCGATCAATTCGACGTAGAGATCGCCGCGGTCGGCATGGGCGTGGTGGAAGTCGAGCGCACGCCGCAAGGCCTCAAACCGGTGATGGGCCGCTACAACCGCCGGATCACCGCCGACACCCCTATGACGCTGACCGGGCCCGGCGCCGGCTCCGACTTCGTCAAGACCCCCACCGACCCGACGGGCCGCACCGTCGCCGGCACCTTCGCCAACTGCGCCGGCGGCGTAACCCCTTGGGGCACAGTGCTGTCGGGCGAGGAGAACTTCCAGAGCTACTTCGGCGCCGCTGAAGGTGCGCCGCCGCCCACCCCGGTGGATGCGGACCGTCTCGATCGCTACGGCGTCGCGCTGGAGCCGTCCGAAACTCTGTGGGAAACCTTCGACCCGCGCTTCGACGTCTCCAAGACTCCGAACGAACCCAACCGGTTCGGCTACGTCGTCGAGCTCAACCCGTGGGACCGCAACTCGATGCCGGTCAAGCATTCCGCGATGGGCCGGCTCAAGCACGAGGGCGCCAACATCTTCATCACCGACGACGGCACCGTTGTCGCCTACACCGGCGACGACGAACGCTTCGACTACATGTACAAGTTCGTCTCCAGCAAGAAGATGCAGCCGGGTAAGGACCCCGCCGCCATCGCACACAACATGACGCTGCTCGACGAGGGCACCCTCTACGTCGCCAAGCTATCCAGCGACATCCCTGCCAATGAGATCGACGGCTCGGGCAAGCTGCCGTCGAAGGGTTCCTTCGCCGGCACCGGCACATGGATTCCGTTGTTGCGCAGCGGCCCCGGCGGTCAGGCCGAGTCGCTGGTGGACGGCGTCACCGCGCAGGAGGCCGCGGTGTTCACGCGCCTCGCCGCCGACAAGGCCGGCGCCACCAAGATGGACCGGCCCGAGGACTTCGAGGCCAACCCGAAGACCGGCAAGGTTTACGTCGCACTGACCAACAACGACGAGCGCGGCGCGGCCGGGGAAGCCCCGCCCGACGCGGCCAACCCGCGCAACGACAACAAGAGTGGGCAGATTCTCGAGATCACCGACAACCACGCAGGCACGGACTTCACGTGGGATCTGCTGCTGGTGTGCGGTGATCCTGCCGCCGCCGACACCTACTTCGCCGGATTCGACAAGACGAAGGTCAGCCCCATCTCGTGCCCCGACAATCTGGCGTTCGACAGCCACGGCAATCTGTGGATCTCGACGGACGGCAACGCGTTGGACTCCAACGACGGGTTGTTCGCCGTCGCGCTCGAGGGGCCCAACCGCGGCGAGACCAAGCAGTTCCTCACCGTGCCGCTCGGCGCCGAAACGTGTGGGCCGGTGATCACCGACGATCTTGTCACCGTCTGCGTGCAACACCCTGGCGAGAACGACGACAACAGCATCGACAACCCGCTGTCACGCTGGCCCGAAGGCGGCAACGGAACCGCGCGGCCGTCGGTGGTCGCGGTGTGGAAGACCGACGGGAATATCGGGGTCTAAGCGTACGTACGGTTAGGACGTGACTTCTCCCTCTCGCAATCCCATCCGGATCGGCGTGCAACTGCAGCCGCAGCATTCTCCGCAATACAGCCATATTCGCGACGCGGTTCTGCGCTGCGAGGACATGGGTGTCGACATCGCGTTCAACTGGGATCACTTCTTCCCGCTCTACGGCGATCCCGACGGCCCGCACTACGAATGCTGGACGATGCTGGGCGCCTGGGCCGAGCAGACCTCCCGCATCGAGATCGGCGCGCTGGTCAGCTGCAACTCCTATCGCAATCCGGAGCTGCTCGCCGACATGGCGCGCACCGTCGACCACATTTCTGACGGCCGGCTGATCCTTGGCATCGGCTCGGGCTGGAAAGAGAAGGACTACGACGAGTACGGCTACGAGTTCGGCACCGCGGGTAGCAGGCTCGACGATCTCGCAGCGGCACTGCCGCGGATCAAATCCCGGTTGGCCAAGCTGAATCCGGCGCCCACCCGCGACATCCCGGTCCTGTTGGGCGGCGGCGGCGAGAAGAAGACGCTGCGCCTCGTCGCCGAGTACGGCGACGTGTGGCATTACTTCGTCGACCGTGAGACCTACCCGCACAAGGCCGAGGTACTGGCCCAGCACTGCGCGACGGTGGGCCGTGACCCCGCCACCATCGAGCACTCGGCGGGCGTGGAGGGCAACACCCTCGACGCGCTGCTGGAGGAAGCCGACGCACTGCTTGCGCTCGGCGTCACGACCTTCACGGTAGGAGCCAACGGGCCCGACTACGACCTCACCCAGGCGGAGGCGCTGTGCCAGTGGCGCGACCGTCGGGCAGCGGATGGAAACTGAAGCGGCGTAACAGCTCCGGCACGGCTACCTGGCGTGAGACACTGGCGCCGCCATGCCCAAGAAGTATGGGGTCAAAGAAAAAGACCTTGTGGTCTCGCATGTCGTCAATCTGGTGCTGACCGGCAAACTGCGGTCGGGGGACCGGGTGGATCGCAACGAGATCGCCAAGGAACTCGGGCTGTCCCGCGTGCCGATCCAGGAGGCCGTGGTCCAGCTCGAACACGACGGCATCCTGTCCACGCAGTACCACCGGGGCGCCTACGTCGAGCGATTCGACGAGTCCGTCGTGCGTGAATACCACGAGCTCTACGGTCTGCTCAACGGCGTCGCCTCCGCACGTGCCGCCGCCGACGCCGATTCGAAGATCGGCGATGAACTGGACGCGCTGCTCGACGTCATGCGCGGCAGCAAAGAGTCGCGCGCATTCCAGGAGTCGGCCTGGCGGATGCGTCGCATCATCAACGACACGTACGCGGGTCCGCGCCTACACGCGGCGATCCGCGCCTCGCAGACGTTCATCCCGCGCACCTTCTGGTCGGCGTACCTCAACAATCACGACGAGATGCTGCCGTTCTACGAAACCGAGATCGCCGCCATCCGTCGCCATGACCCCGACACGGCGCGGGCCGCCTGCGTCGAACACTCCGAGGTGATGGCCCGGGTCATGCTCACCGAGCTGGTGCGGCGCGGAGTGCTTACGCCGTCCGGTGCGTCGGTTGCGTTCTGAGTGAGCTGAAGACGATTCCGCCGGGCGCTCGGCGGCTACCTTGCTTGGATGACCGTCCTGCGGACATTCGTCGTCACGATCATCGCCCTACTGATCGCCGGCCTGGGCCTGGCCGCGCCCGCAGGCGCGAACGTCGATCAGTGCGCACCGCCGGGAATCGAGAGCGCAAGCGCCTTGCCGACGAACCTCGCCGCCTCCGCCGCGGGGCCGGGAGAGGACAAGTACACGACGGCGACCGTCGAACCGCTGTCCGCCGTCAACGTCAACGCGCTGGGGCTGAGCGTGCCAGGCACGCTGACCGTCGGCACCCTCTCGGATGCACCGCCCAGCATCTGCATCAACTCGCAAGGCCAATTCACGGGGTTCGACAACGAGCTGCTGCGCGCGATCGCTTCGAAGCTTGGCCTGCAGATCAACTTCGTCGGCACCGAATTCTCCGGCCTGCTGGCGCAGGTGGCGTCGCGGCGCTTCGATGTCGGGTCGTCGTCCATCACCACCACCGAGGCGCGTCGCCGCACAGTCGGGTTCACCAACGGTTACGACTTCGGCTACTTCTCGCTAGTAGTGCCGACCGGGTCGCCGATCACCGGCTTCGACAAGCTCGCGGCCGGTCAGCGGATCGGCGTCGTGCAGGGCACGGTGCAGGAGTCATACGTCATCGACACGCTGGGTCTGCAGCCGGTGAAGTTCCCCGATTACAACACCGTGTACGCGAGCCTGAAGACCCGCCAGATCGACGCGTGGGTCGCGCCGTCGCAACAGGCGTCCGGCACCGTCCAGTCCGGCGACCCCGCCGAGATCATCGAAAACACCTTCAGCTTGGACAATTTCGTGGCCTGGGCCGTGGCCACCGACAACAAGCCGTTGATCAACGCGCTGAACTCGGGCCTGGACGCGATCATCGCCGACGGCACCTGGTCGCGGCTGTACTCCGACTGGGTGCCACGCGCATTGCCGCCGGGGTGGAAGCCAGGATCGAAGGCCGCGCCTGCGCCACAGCTGCCCGACTTCAACGTGATCGCCGCCGAGAATCAAGCCGCGCCTTCGGAAGCGGCGGCGCCGAAGTCGACGCTGTCACAACTGAAGGACTCGTTCCTCGACTGGAATCTCTACAAGCAGGCCATCCCTGACCTGTTCAAGACCGGCCTGCCGAACACGTTGATCCTGACCGTCAGCGCCTCTGTCATCGGCCTGGTGTTGGGCATGGCGCTGGCCGTCGCCGGCATCTCGAGGGCGCGCTGGCTGCGCTGGCCGGCCCGGGTGTACACCGACATCTTCCGCGGGCTGCCGGAGGTGGTGATCATCCTGCTGATCGGCCTCGGTGTCGGGCCGGTGGTGGGCGGGCTGACCGGCAACAACCCGTATCCGCTAGGCATCGCCGCGCTGGGTTTGATGGCCGCGGCCTATGTCGGTGAGATCTTCCGCTCCGGGATCCAGAGCGTCGAGGCCGGGCAGATGGAAGCATCACGGGCACTCGGCTTCTCATACGCGGCGTCGATGCAGCTGGTGGTCGTGCCGCAGGGCGTTCGCCGGGTGCTGCCCGCGCTGATGAACCAGTTCATCTCGCTGTTGAAAGCCTCGTCGCTGGTGTACTTCCTGGGCCTGATCGCCAACCAGCGTGAGCTGTTCCAGGTGGGCCGCGACCTCAACGCGCAGACCGGCAACCTGTCGCCGTTGGTGGCGGCCGGACTGTTCTATCTGGCGTTGACGGTGCCGCTGACGCATCTGGTGAACTTCATCGACAACCGGCTGCGGCGGGGCCGCAAACCCGACGAGGAAGATCCGCTGGAGCTGTCGACGTCCCAGGAGATGATCTGATGACCACCGCGGTTGAGCCGGTTTCGTTGAGCGCCACCGACATTCACCTCTCTTTCGGACCGAATGCGGTGCTGCGGGGAGTGGACATCGACGTGCCCGCGGGCACCAGCACAGCGGTGATCGGACCGTCGGGGTCGGGCAAGTCGACGTTGCTGCGCACGCTGAACCGGCTCTACGAACCCGACCGCGGCGACATCCTGCTCGACGGACGCTCGGTGCTCAAGGACAACCCCGATCAGTTGCGGCAACGCATCGGGATGGTGTTCCAGCAATTCAATCTGTTCCCGCATCGCAGCGTGCTCGACAACGTAACGATGGCGCCGCGCAGGCTCAAGGGGCTGAGTGCCGAGCAGGCGCGGGAGCTCGGGCTGGCCCAGTTGGACCGAGTCGGGTTGCGGCACAAGGCGGATGTGCGGCCGGGCACCCTCTCAGGCGGTCAACAGCAAAGGGTCGCGATTGCGCGCGCACTCGCGATGGCGCCCCAGGTGATGTTCTTCGACGAGGCCACCTCGGCGCTGGATCCTGAACTGGTCAAAGGAATTCTGGCGCTCATCGCCGATCTCGGCGAAGACGGCATGACAATGGTCGTCGTCACTCATGAGATGGGATTCGCCCGGTCGACGTCGGACGCCGTGGTGTTCATGGACCACGGCCAGGTCGTCGAATCGGGTCCGCCGGAGCAGATATTCGACGCCGCCGAGACGGACCGGCTACGCCGCTTCTTGTCGCAGGTTCTGTGAGAGCAAATGGGCCATCGTGCAACTTGTCAGCCCCCGACAGGTTAGACTGGCGAATTATGGTGGAGACGGAACCGCAGGTCACCGAACTGGCCGGTGAGCTGCACCGCGTCCTCTCCAAGGTGTTCTCTGTCCTGCGCCGCGGCGACACCAGCCGGCTGCCCACCACGGCAAGCGACCTGACCCTTGCTCAGTTGTCGATCCTGCTGACGCTGCTCGATCAGGGCCCGATGCGGATGACCGAGCTTGCGGCGCACGAACGTGTACGCACTCCGACCACCACCGTGGCGATCCGCCGGCTGGAGAAGCTCGGCCTGGTCAAACGCTCCAGGGATCCGTCGGATCTGCGGGCTGTGCTCGTCGACATCACCCCGCGTGGGCTGGCCCAGCATCGGGAGTCGCTGGCCGCCCGCCAGGGCCAGCTCGCCGCGCTGCTGAGCAAGCTCAGCGAAGAGGATCGCGAGACGCTGACCAAGGCCCTGGCAGCGCTCGAGCGCCTCGCCGAATAACTAGCCCAACCAGTCCAAGACTGCGGCGGCGGTCCAAGACTGCTGCATGCTGCCCAGCGGCTCGCCGGTGAACGGCTCGTAATACTCGGCAAAGGATCCGTCACTGACCTGCCGCAGGCCTTCCCTGCGTAGCACCGAAGACCGTTCTGCCCAGCCTCGTCGGGCGAAACACCAGGAGAACAGCCAGGTCATCACCGGCCACACGGGCCCGCGCCAGTACTCGCGCTGACGGAAGTCGCGTGACACCGGTGACGTCGACGGGATCAACGCATACTTCAGGTCGGGGTGAGCGCAAAACCGCGGGCCCTCCAGCAGCCGCAGCAGTGTCCGTTCCTTGGCGTGCGGCAGGCCGCCGCACAGCAGCGGCGCGAACTGCGCGACGGTTTCGGTGGCGATCAGCCTGTCCGCGCGAACATCGAAATCCCTTGCTGCGCCGGTTCTTTCGTCGGTTGTCTCGACGACGCCTTCGCGGAACCGTCGGCCCCACGCGTACAGATCGCGGACGTCGGCGTGCGGCCGCTTGTAATCCTCGCCGATCTCGGCAAGCACGTCACAGGCCACCGAGAAGATCGCCGACACGAAGACGTCCTCGACGGCGAAACTCATCACCTTCGGTAGCAATTCGTCGTCGTAGCGGGCTGCCTTCATCTCTTCGAGCAGCCACAGGTAGCGGTCGTACTCGAAATCGCTTGGGCGCTGGGTGGCGTCGGTGACAATCGTGTTGTCCTCACGCTGATACTCGGGCACGTTGCCGGGAATCACGTTGGCGTAGGCGCTATCCCAGCGCGGTGAGTTGTCCATACCGGATTCCCAGCCGTGGTACAGGGTGATCCGGCCGTGGTCGTGTTGGTCGCGTGCTTCGGCCAGCCAGCGGTGCCAGCGCACAAGGTCGGCCCAGCGGCGGTCGAGGAACGCCTCGGCGACGGCGCGCGTTGACCGGCCGCGGGTGCGGGCGTGGTCGAGGATGCGCTGCACCGCAATGGCGTGCACCGGCGGCTGCGTGATGCCGGAGGTGTGGCGGGTTCGCGGCGCGTTGGCGGCCAGGGCCGAGGTCGCCCACCGAGCGGGGCCGGGGAAGTATCCGTCGACGCCATTGGCGAAGACGATGTGCGGGATCATTCCGTTGCCCCATTGCGCCGACAGGAGGGTGTCGAGTTCGACGACGGCCCGCTCGACACTCAACGGCGCCAACCCGATGGACACGAAGGCCGCGTCCCAGCTCCACATGTGGGGATACAGCAATGGGGCGGCGGTGGTCATCACGCCCAGGTCGTTGCCGCGCAGCAGGTAAGCGGCGCGGGCAGCGAGCTGCGTCGGAGCGAAGTTGTGGTCGGGCATCCGTTCAATCATGCGACGGGTCGGCCGGAACCGCAGGTCGATATGGTGGCTGAGTGCCGACCGCGATGATCACCGGGGCCTCCGGCGGGCTCGGATCGGCCCTCGCCGCCGCGCTGGCGCCCACCCACACACTATTTCTGGCCGGCAGGCCGTCGGACCGTCTCGACGCGCTCGCCGAGAGGTTCGGGGCCACCACGTGGCCGATCGATTTCGGGGATCTCGACGCGATACCTGCCGCTGTAGAGCCGATCGTCGAACTCGACGTGCTTATCCACAACGCCGGCGTGGCGTACCCGGGCCGGGTCGCGGAGTCGACGGTCGAGGAGTGGCAATCCACTATGCATGTGAATGTCCTTGGCGCCGTTGCACTTACGCTTGAGCTACTGCCCGCGCTGCGCAGTGCCGCCGGTCACGTCGTGTTCATCAACTCGGGCTCGGGGATCAACGCCTCACCCGGCTTGGCGTCCTACTCGGCGAGCAAGTTCGCGCTGCGGGGGTTCGCGGATTCGCTGCGCAACGACGAGCCGTCGCTGCGGGTGACGTCGGTGCATCCCGGGCGGATCGCCACCGCCATGCAGGAGGACCTCGTCGCGTACGAGGGCCGCGAGTACGACCCGTCGAAATTCCTGACGCCGGAGTCGGTGGCGAAGGTAACTGCCGACGCGATCAACGCGCCGCGCGACGCCCACATCCACGAGGTCATCGTCCGCCCCCGGTGATTTGTGGAGTCGCGGCGGCGATGAGCGCCGCTGCGGCTCCGCAACTCGCTAGATGACGAGGTTTACGAGCCTGCCGGGGACCACGATCACCTTTTTCGGCGTGGCGCCGTTGAGGAAGGCCAACACCTTCTCGTCGGCCAGCGCAGCGGTCTCCAACGCCTCGGCGCCCGCGTCGGCCACCACGGTGATGCGGCCGCGCACCTTGCCGTTGACCTGCACCGGATACTCGACGGTGTCCTCGACCAGGTACTGCGGGTCGGCGACGGGGAACGGCCCGTGCGCCAGCGGTGTCTCGTGGCCCAGCCGACGCCACAGCTCCTCGGCAAGGTGCGGCGCGAGCGGCGCGACCATCAACACCAGCGGCTCCAGCGCCGCCCGCGACCGCACCTCGTTCTTGGTCAGATGGTTGGTGTACTCGATGAGCTTGGCCGCCGCGGTGTTGTTGCGCAGCGAGGCGTAATCGTCGGCGACGCCGGCGATCGTGCGGTGCAGCAGCCGCAGAGTGTCGGTGTCCAGCGCCTCATGCTCGGCGGCACGCTCGATGCCGGTCTGCTCGTCGACAACCAGCCGCCACACCCGCTGCAGGAACCGGTGGGCGCCGACGACGTCCTTTGTCGCCCACGGTCGCGACGCGTCGATCGGGCCCATCGACATCTCGTACACCCGCAGCGTGTCGGCGCCGTAGTTGTCACAGATCTCGTCGGGCGACACCGAGTTCTTCAGGCTCTTGCCGATCTTGCCGAACTCCTGGAACACCTCGATTTCACCGTCGGGGCCGGCCCAATAGAACTTGCCGTCTCGCTCTTCGACCTCGGCCGCGGGGACGTAGGCCCCGCGGGAGTCGGTGTACGCGAATGCCTGGATGTAGCCCTGGTTGACCAGTCGGCGGAACGGCTCGCGCGAGCTGACGTGCCCGAGGTCGTAGAGCACCTTGTGCCAGAACCGCGCATAGAGCAGGTGCAGCACGGCGTGTTCGACGCCGCCGACGTACAGGTCGACGCCACCGGGGTCGTTCGGCCCGTGCTCGTCCGGCCGCGGGCCCATCCAGTAGGCCTCGTTCTCCTTGTCGCACAACCGTTCTTTGTTGTCGGGGTCGGTGTAGCGCAGCTCGTACCAGGAGCTGCCCGCCCACTGCGGCATGACGTTCGTGTCGCGGGTGTACGGCCGCAGCCCGTCCCCCAGATCCAGTTCGACGTTCACCCAGTCGGTGACCTTGCCCAGCGGCGGCGACGGCTCGCTGTCCGCGTCATCGGGGTCGAACAGCACCGGCGAGTAGTCGGGGACATCCGGAAGTTCAACCGGCAACGCCGATTCCGGCAGCGGGTGCGCGCGACCGTCGGCGTCGTACACGATGGGGAACGGCTCACCCCAATACCGTTGCCGCGCGAACAGCCAGTCGCGCAGCTTGTACTCGATGCGCGCCTGCCCACGGCCGTCGGCGGCCAGCCGCGCGGTGATCGCCTCTTTGGCCGAGGCGACACTGAGGCCGTTCAGGTAATCGGAGTTGACCATTTCGCCGTCGCCGTTGTACGCCGCCTGCGAAATATCGCCCCCGGCAACCACTTCGACGATCGGCAAGCCGAATTCGTTGGCGAAGTCCCAGTCGCGCTGATCGCCGCCGGGCACCGCCATGATCGCGCCGGTGCCGTAGCCGAGCAGCACATAGTCGGCGATGAAGACCGGGATCTGTTGATTGTTCGCCGGATTCGTCGCATATGCACCGAGGAACACGCCGGTCTTGGCCTTGTTCTCCTGACGCTCAAGATCCGACTTCGCTGCGATGGTCGCGCGGTAGGCCTCGACGGCCTCGCGCGGCGTGGCCGCACCGAAGGTCCACCGTGGGTCGACGTCGCCCGGCCACTGCGCCGCGGTCAGCTTGTCCACCAGATCGTGTTCGGGTGCCAGCACCATGTAGGTGGCGCCGAACAACGTGTCCGGACGCGTGGTGAACACCTCGATGTCACCGGCATCGGTCCCGAAAAGCACAGAGGCGCCGGTGGACCGCCCGATCCAGTTGCGCTGCATGGCCTTGACCTTCTCCGGCCAATCCAGCACGTCTAAGTCGTCGAGAAGCCGATCCGAGTACGCGGTGATCCGCATCATCCACTGGCGCAACCGTTTCCGGAACACCGGGAAATTGCCGCGCTCGCTGCGGCCCTCCGACGTGACTTCCTCGTTGGCCAGCACGGTGCCAAGGCCCGGGCACCAGTTCACCACCGAGTCGGCCCGGTACACCAGCCGATACGAGTCGATCACGTCGGCCCGATCACCGGTCGACAGTTCTGACCATGCCCTGCCGTCGTCGGGAGTCCGTGCGCCGGACTCGAATTCGGCGACCAACTCGGCAATGGGCCTGGCCTTGTTCGCGGCCGGGTCGAACCAGGCGTTGTAGATCTGCAAGAAGATCCACTGCGTCCACTTGTAGTAGTCGGCGTCGGTCGTGGAGAAGCTGCGGCGCGCATCGTGTCCGAACCCCAGCCGACCCAGCTGGCGGCGGAAGTTGACGATGTTGGCCTCGGTGCGGATGCGCGGATGCGTCCCGGTCTGAATCGCATACTGCTCAGCCGGCAGACCGAAAGCGTCGAAACCCAACGCGTGCAACACGTTGCGGCCCGTCATGCGGTAGTAGCGCGCGTAGACGTCGGTGGCGATGTAGCCGAGCGGATGCCCGACGTGTAGGCCCTCCCCCGAGGGATACGGGAACATGTCCTGCACGAACATCTTGTCGGCGGGCACCGGCGCCCCGTCCTGCGGTGCCAGCGAGCCCACCGGGTTGGGCACGTGGAATGTCCCAGACTCCGCCCACCTCTGCTGCCAGGCGTGCTCGATCTGCCCGGCCAGCTCCGCGGTGTAACGGTGCTGCGGGACGTCGGTTTCCGCGTCGGCGGTCGCCGAGGTCGCAGCGGTCGGCGATTCTGTCACGTGAACAGGGTATAAGCATGCTCATCGACACTTTGTCGGCCACGGGTTGGTCTCGGTTGCGTTGCGGAGATGTCAGGGCAAGGTTGCAGGTCGGTTCCGGCCCTGGTGGCTAACGCTTCGACGTGGATACAGTCGGCGCCTGACCAGGGCGTGACGAGCCCGCAGCGCAAACAAAGGATCGCCGTCGATGATCGAGATCGCCCGCCGCTGGCGGGTTCTGGCAACAGGTGCGGCTGTCGGCGTGGCCGGTGTCCTCGGCCTCGCAGGCAATACCGCCTCGGCCGAACCCGTGTACCCGCAACCGACGCTGCCCGCGCCGGCAACCGTCACGCAGACCGTCACGGTGATGCCCAACGCTGCCGCTGCCGTGCCACAGGCCGCCGTCCAGCCCGGTGTGACGTCCGCCACGGGTGCGCTGCCCGCATCGAGTGCACTGCCCGCCGCTGTCGCCGCACCGGCCGTCCCCGTTCCGCCGCCGGTGCAGATCGTCCCCGCCACATCGGGCACGCTGTTCGACTACTTCAAGGAAAAGGGCGTCGCGCTCGAGCCGCAGAACAGCCGCGACTTCAAGGCCCTCACCATCGTGCTGCCGATGCCGAAGGGCTGGGCACACATCCCGGATCCCAACGTTCCCGACGCGTTCGCAGTGATCGCCGACCGAGTCGGCGGCAACGGCCTCTACTCGTCTAACGCGCAGGTCATCGTGTACAAACTGATCGGCGAGTTCGATCCGAAGGAAGCCATCAGCCACGGCTTCGTCGACAGCCAGCAGCTGCCGGCCTGGCGATCCACCGATGCCTCGTTCAGTGACTTCGGCGGGATGCCATCGTCGCGCATCGAGGGCACCTACCGCGAGAACTCGCTGACACTGAACACATCGCGCCGCCATGTGATCGCCACCGCCGGGCCGGACAAGTACCTGGTCTCGCTCGCGGTGACCACCAGCGTCGACCAGGTGGTGGCCGCCGCCGACGCGACCGACGCGATCATCAACGGCTTCAGGGTCGCCGCGCCGGCACCGCCTGCCCCGCCAACTCCGGCCGTGCCTCCCGCGGCACCCGGGGTAGCGCCGCAACCGCAATCCCCTAGCGAGCTGGGGGCCCATCTCGGCCAACCGGGGTAAACGTCGTCCCCCGGGCGAAGCCTGGCGCCCGGGGGACGCCCAATCGCGTAACGCGAGCGGGCCTCGTATTGTGTGGCGCATGCTGATCGCCGCGGTGCTGTGTTTGTGCGCCGCCGTCGCGACCGCCGCCATCGGCCTCTGGCTGCTGACCCGCCCCCGCTCCGGTGATTACGTCCGGCAAGTGCTGCGGGCCGTCGCACCGACACAGCTGGCCGCCGCGGTGATGCTCGCCGCGGGCGGTGTGGTGGCGTTATCGACCCGTCCCGAAATGGGCGTGCTCGTCGTGATCGTGTGCGTCATCGGCGCGGTGAGCACGGTCGCGGCAGGCTGCTGGCAGAGCGCGAAGGCGGTCGCCCGCGGTCAGGCCGGTTCGGCAGCGGTTGGCTCGGCCGCCGGCTGCGGCGGCGCGTGCGCGACATGCACGTTGTCCTGCAACTGAATTCAGTTGCGGCTGACGTCGATCGGGTGAGTAGCCAGCATCGACACCGGCAGCGGCTGGCGACGCAGCACCCGTGA
Organism: Mycobacterium sp.; assembly: GCF_035697385.1. Lineage (GTDB taxonomy): Bacteria > Actinomycetota > Actinomycetes > Mycobacteriales > Mycobacteriaceae > Mycobacterium. The sequence continues at coordinate 17,290 of NZ_DASSCY010000375.1, forward strand.
CCACAGGTCGATCTTCGGCTCTACAAGAACATCGGTTGGCAACGCCGACAGCACAATCCAGTCGTCGCGCTCGATCTCACCCTCGAGCTGGCCGATGGTCCAGCCCGAATATCCCGCGAAGATCCGCACGCCCTCGACCATCGGGGCGATCGCGTCGGGATCGGCGTCGAGGTCGACCATCACCATCCGGCCCTGAACATGGCGCAGCCCGGCGACCCCGTTCGGGTCCATCCCCACTCGCAGGGTCGCCAGGCATAGCGCGGCGTCACGTTTCACAGGTCCGCCGATGAACATCGTCTTGGGCTTGGTGGCCAGCTTCGCCCACTGTGGCAACACGTTGTAGACGGCGGTCTCGCTGGGCCGGTTCAGCACCACCCCGAGCGTGCCGCCGTCGTTGTGCTCGACGACGTAGATGACGCTGCGGCGAAACGTCGGCTCGAGCAGGTCGGTGTTGGCCAGCAGCAGCGTTCCTGCCCGTACCCGGTGGGCCGCAGGGGCAATGAAGTCCTCCGGATCCTCTGACTGCGCCACTTCACCATCATGGCACCAGCTACCAGTCATCGTGGACAACAAGCGCGGCCCGCCGAGATATTTGTACTGTGGGTCGGGTTCCCGATAGCCCGAGTGAAACCAAACAGGACGTGATTTCCGTGGCCGACGCGCGTGCGCCGATCGCCCTGTGGCGTTCCGTGCGCGCCCTGCCCGAGTTCCGGCGCCTGCTGGAGCTGCGGGCGGTAAGCCAATTCGGTGACGGCCTTTTCGCGGCCGGGATCGCCGGTGGAATTCTGTTCAGCACGGAACGGGCGGCCGGACCATTGGAGATCGCCGCCTCGTTCGCTGTGCTGTTCCTGCCGTACTCGGTGCTCGGACCCTTTGCCGGTGCGCTGCTGGATCGTTGGGACCGGCGCTTGGTGCTGATCGCCGCCAACCTGGGCCGGCTGCTGATGGTTTTCGTGGTCGCTGCGCTACTTGTGGTCGGGGCCGATGAAGTCCTGGTCCTGCTGGGCGCGCTGATCGTCAACGGCTTCGCCCGGTTCGTGTCCTCGGGCTTGTCGGCGGCGCTGCCGGACGTGGTGCCACGGGACAAGGTGGTGGCGATGAACTCGGTGGCGACGGCCACCGGCGCGGCGGCGGCGTTTCTCGGCGCGATCTTCATGCTGCTGCCCCGCTCGCTCTTCGGCGCCGGCGACACCGGGGCTGCGGCAATCATTTTCATCGTCGCCCTCCCGGTGTCGATTGCATTGCTGCTGTCGGTCCGCTTTTCGCCGCACATACTCGGTCCCCACGAAAGCGTGCGGGCTATCCACGGCTCGGTCACCTACGCGGTGGCCACCGGTTGGGCACACGGTGCGCGCACGGTGTTGGCCGTGCCAACCGTTGCTGCCACGCTCGCCGGGTTGGCCGC
>NZ_DASSCY010000376.1:0-4734 GCF_035697385.1 Mycobacterium sp.
CGGCGATTGGGATAGATGCCCGCAAGGCCAGGTATTGACCATGGACCTCGGCAACGGCGAGACCCGCCAATACGAGGCCGGCGAATTGATAGCGGGAGAGAACCGCATCGGTAACACCATCACTCGACTAGACCCGCCACCGCGAAGCTGCCACAAAGTCATGGCCGCGCAATCCAACGTCCTCGTGGAAACCACGGTCTGCGGCACCGGCGATGTCACCAGCCAAGCCAACGAGATCGCCGACCAGATCCTGGCCAAAGTCCCGCGCTAGTCGCGACGGCGAGGCCGCCGAACGGTATCGCCAGCTGACGGACCACATCGCCGGATCAATTGTGCCGCCGAGACGGCATCACAGCTTTTTCAGTATGGAATCGCGACTTCACGCATAGGTGTATGTGCTGTCCGGCCGGGGCGCGGTAGGGCCGGTCGGTCGTCCGATACATGAGGGTCAGCTGGCGGTGTTCGGTCCCGGCGATCGCATCAGCGTCAACGCCGAGCCCACCCAAGAGTCGCGCAGGCCGGCGTTGGAGATCCTCATCCTTGGCGGCCGACCGATTCGCGAGCCGGTCATGCAGTACGGCCCGTTCGTGATGAACTCGAAGTCCGAGCTGATCCAGGCGATGGAGGACTTCAATGCGGGTAAGTTCGGCACCATCCCGCCGAATGCGCTGATGCCGCACCGGCCGGGGACTTAGTGACCTGGTCGGGACTGCAGCGCTGGTGCAGCTGCGGCCAGGATCTCGGCACGATTTCCGTTGAGCGGCGGGTAGATTCGCTGGGTATTGATGACCTGCTTGGTGGCCTTGGCTTCGGCCCCGCTGGAGACCACCATGCGGTCCCAGCCCTCGGTGTAGACCGCACCGGCCGGGCCGAGATCCAAAACCGTGACGTACCAAGGGATTCGAAGCGGCAACATCGGCTCGCCCAGTAGATCGCTGATGACGTTGTATCCGGCGAAACGGCCCATCGGCCGACCGTGCTGGCACGACATCACCGAGACGTGGGTGTCGTCCATCCATGCTGCCGCGACGTCGCCTGCCGCGAACACGTCCGGCACGCCCTCGACGCGGAGGTAGTCGTCGACCTGGACGCGGCCGAGACGATCGCGTGCGACGCCCAGGTCCGCGGTCAGCGGGTTGGCCCGCATGCCCGCGCACCACACCACGGTCGATGCGTCCAGGCGTTCGCCGCTCGACAGCGTCGCGCCGCGGTCGTCCACCGCCTCGACGCGGACCCCTAGCCGGGTCTGCACGCCATTGGTAGCCAGCGCGGCTTCGATCACCGGTCGCGCCGAGGTGCCCATGTCGGAACCGACGTGCGGGTTGTGGTCGACGAGAACGACGCGTGGCTCGACGTCTGCGAACAGCGCGGTCAACCGTGCCGGCAGCTCGCAGGCGGTCTCGATGCCGGTCAGTCCGGCGCCCACGACGACCGCGGTGTGTGCAGCGGCCGTGCGGGGCTCGTCGGCCAGGGTGGCAAGGTGCTGCTGCAGCCGCTCCGCGCCGTCGTAGGTGTCGACGTCGAATGCGAACTCACTCAAGCCGGGGATATCGGGTTTGACCAGCCGGCTGCCCAGCGCGATCACCAGACGGTCGTAAGTAAGCGCGCTGCCAGACGTGGTCACGGTGTGCGCTATCGCGTCGATCTTCGTGACTTCGGCGGTGATGTGGTCGACGCCGGCCGGGTCCAGCACGTCGCCAAGGGGAATGCGGCACTGCGTCAGATCGGCTTCGTAGTTGCGGACCCGAATGTCGTGGTAGGGCTGCGAGCTGACCACCGTGATCTTCACGTCGCCGTCGGCGCCGAGTTCGTCGAGTCGTCTGGCCGCACCGAGGCCCGCCCATAGCCCGGCGAAACCCGAGCCGAGCACGACGACCTCGCTCATCCGGCTGACGGTACCCTCCACGGCGGGTACCCCTATCAGGCGAAAGTTTCAGGTGGTCCGACTGCAGGGAACATGGAGTTGCAGCGTCCAGATAGACAGCCCCTTAGGGAGACATGACCACCACGAGCCGCCCTCAGCCCAACACGGCCGACATGGAAAGCGCTCACCGTGTGGTGGACGCCATCGCACGATCCTTCGCCACCAAGGTGGTCGGACAGGACGACCTGCGCGAAACCCTGTTGATCGGTCTGCTCACCGGCGGGCACATCCTGCTCGAAGGTGTGCCCGGCCTGGCCAAGACCACCGCTGCGCGCATTGTCGCCGAGTCGATATCGGGCGGCTTTCAACGCATTCAGTGCACCCCGGACCTGTTGCCCAGCGACATCCTCGGCACCCAGATCTACGACTCGAACACCAATTCCTTTGTCACCCAACTGGGTCCGGTGCACACGAACATCGTTCTGCTCGATGAGATCAACCGCTCCAGCGCCAAAACGCAGAGCGCGATGCTGGAAGCGATGGAGGAACGCCAGACCACGATCGCCGGGAAGATCCACCCGATACCGCAACCGTTTCTGGTGATCGCCACGCAGAACCCGGTCGATCAGGAGGGCACCTATCCGCTCTCGGAAGCGCAGACCGACAGGTTCATGCTCAAGGAGGTTCTGCGTTACCCCTCGCCTCAGGAGGAGGCCGAGGTGATCTTTCGTATCGACGCCGGCGTGTATGACCGTTCCGCGCCGCTGAAACCGGTGATCAGCCTCGACGACGTGCGGCACCTGCAGCGCGTCACCGCCGGCATCCACCTCGACCCCGCGCTGGTGCACTACGTGGCGCAACTGGTGCACGCCACACGCCAGCCCGACCAGTTCCTGTCCCCGCAGTTGGCCCGACTAGTCGAGTACGGCGCCAGCCCCAGGGCCACCATCGCCTTCGCCCGATCAGCACGAGCGATCGCCGTACTCGCCGGGCGCAATCACGTTCTGCCCGAAGACATCCGCCATCTCGCCTACCGCGTGCTGCGCCACCGACTCATTCTTCGATTCGAAGCCGTCAGCGCCGGCGTGACGCCGGAGGACATCATCGACGCCGTGCTGCAATCGGTGCGGGTGCCCTAGGGCGCGCCATGGGCAGACACCTCAACCGCGCCAAACAGCATTTCGGCACCCACACTCGCGGCATGCTCGAAGGTGGGCACTACGCGCTGTTGCACACTCGCAGCCTGGAATTCGACGACCTACGTCCGTACGTCCCCGGCGACGAAATCCGCGATATCGACTGGCACGCCTCAGCACGGGCCGGCGATGTGCTCGTCAAACGGTTCGTCACCGAAAAGCACCACAAGATCCTGTTGGTCTGCGACGCCGGGCGCAACATGTCCGCGTTGACGCCCAGCGGCGAGATCAAACGCGATGTGGCCACCACCGTCATGGGCGCGATCGGGCTGATCAGCATGCGGCGCACCGACGAAATCGGCATGGTCTACGGCGATTCTCGGGGCAGCGCCAACGTGCGCAGCCGCCGCGGCGAGAACCACATCGAGGGCATGCTCGAGCAGTTCTTCACCCACAGTCGCGGTGGCGTCGGCACCAGCGACATCGTCACTCAACTCGAGCACGTCGCGCACAGCCACCGCCGACGACTGCTGCTGGTCGTCGTTTCCGACGAACCAGACGTCACGTCACGCCTCGACGAGGTCATCAAACGTCTGACCGGCCGCCACGAACTGTTGTGGGTGGCCGTAACGGATATGCCCGCAATCGGCGCGAAGCACGGACATGACGCCTATGACGTCGCGACCGGACGGTTCGTGCCGGACGGCGCCACCATGGGCACCCAGGTGCTCGCCGCTTACCGCAAAGCCGAACACCGCCGCGCCGCCGAACTCGACGAGTTCTTCCTCACCCGTGCCGTTCCGTTCGTCCGTATCGCGAACAGCGACGAAATACGAAGCAAGATAGTGCAATTGACGGAGGCATACCGCAATACCGCGCGATGAGCTGCTGCCCTTTACGGTGACGAGAGCTTCTGGATTCCTCGATACACCTGCACGCCGACGTAGGCCAAGACAACAGCACTGACCAAGGTGAGGCCCAGGCTGATCAGCAACAGCACGGCGGTCCCGGCGAAATACACCGAGGCGAGATCGATGAACGTTGCCCCGGTGTAGAGCGCGCTGAGCAACGCCAGCGCGACGCCGCCCCCGCAGATGCCATATGCGATGAACTGGTGAGCGAGTTTGGTGCCCAGCGCGAAGTACAGATAGATCAGGCTGGCCCAGATCAGGTCGGTGATGATGGTGCCGATGATGCCGGGCAGCAATGCCAGCACGATCGCCATCAGCAGACCTATGCCGAACGTGACGTAAACGAACGAGTCGGCCGACTGGTGTCTGAAGTTCAGGAACCACGGTTGGCGGATGAGTTCGCCGCGGATTCCGCGAGACATCAGACGTGTGATTAGCGAATTACCCTTGGCCAGTAGGGCATTGGCGGCATCAACCGGGCTCTGGGAGGTGTTGGGGCCGTACTGCGTGTACGGCGGGACTGACGCACCGGGAGGGTAGGGCTGGTGCGGCGGCCCGGGCTGCGGGGCACCGTATCCCGGCGGCGGCGGCGGTGTTGTCGGGCGCTGCGGTTGCCCATAACCCGGGCCGCCATACGGCGGCGGTGTGGGGGCCGAGGTGGCTTGGCCGCCGTATGGCTGGTGCGGCGGCGGCGGCGTAGGTGCGCGGTGCGGTTGCGCAGCGCTGGGCGGAGGCGGCGGGGGAGAAGCAGGGGGCGGTTGGCTGACACGCATCGTCTGCTCCTCGGCAGCGGGATCGAACTGCGCTGCGTCTTCACTCGGGG
>NZ_DASSCY010000377.1:0-10219 GCF_035697385.1 Mycobacterium sp.
TCGACGAGTCAGGGGCGCCACTGGCATTCGGCTCGGACTGGCCGGTGTCCTCCGGCGCGCCGCTGGACGGAATCGCCGTCGCGGCGACGCGGCGCACCGCCGAGGGTGACCCGCAGGGCGGATGGACGCCGTCGGAGATCATCACGATCGAGCGGGCGCTCAGCGCGTACACCTCTGGTGTCGCGCGGCAGGCGTTCGCCGAAGGGCAATGGGGCGCAATAACTCCCGGCGCGAGCGCCGATCTGGTGTGGTTGGACTCGGATCCGCGCAGCACGCCGCCGCTCGAGGTCCCTGCCGTCGGCGTGCGCGCGACCTACCTCGCAGGAAAGCCGGTCTATTCCACCGATTGATGAAAGGGCTTGCCATGTCGACAGGCCAAGGAGCCGACTCGCAGGCTGGCCGCGCGCGATCATGATCGCGACGATCGTGTCGGGCGTCATCTACTTCGTGCTGTCGTATGTCTCGCAGTTGGTGTTCCCGTCCAACGAATTCACCGACGTCGACGCCGGTGCGCTGGACGTCATGGTCACCGCGGACGGCCAATTCCTCGACACGTTCTTCACCGCCGCATGCGTCGCAGGCGCACTCGGTTCGGCGATCACCTCGCAGGCGTCGGTGGCCAGGATCCTGTACGCGATGGGCCGCGACGGCATCCTCCCGCGCCGCGTGTTCGGCCACGTTTCGCTGCGGTTTTCCACACCGACATGGGCCATCCTGATCGTGTCGGTGATTTCGCTGGCGGCGGTCTGGATCGACCTGACCCTGCTGGCGTCGCTGGTGAGTTTCGGTGCGCTGGTGGCATTTTCGGCGGTCAACCTCACGGTCATCAAGCACTACTTCATCGACGCGGGGGATCGTGCCGGTGGGGCGGTCGTCAACAACCTGGTGCTGCCATTGATCGGCTTCGTGCTCACCGTCTGGCTGTGGTCCAACCTGTCCGGTTCCACACTGGTGTTCGGGTTGATCTGGCTGGCGGTCGGCTTGGCGTGGCTGCTCTGGGTCACTCGCGGTTTCCAGCGGCCGACCCCGGTTCTCGACATGGCCGAGGCATGACCTACGCCGGGCAGTAAAGCGCGTCCAGCACGATGCCGCGCGGGTCGTCGGCGATCGACTCCGTGTCCGGCGGCGATTGGGTGAACGTCATCGAGATGGCAGGCCCGTCAAAGGGTTTCAGCATCAAGCTGTGGTAGCCATCGATGTCGCCGCCGTGGCCCCACGCGGTCACACCGCAGGGCAGGGACACGCTCGTGAGCCCGAGGCCGTAGTTGAGGAGGCCGTCACCACCGGTCATCGGAACGGTTTCCATCATCTCCTCGAGTTGAGCCCCCGGGACGACCCGGCCGTCGAGCAGCGCGGTGATGAACGCTGAAGTGTCCTCGTTGATGGAGACCAGCGCCCCGGCCATGCCAGCGGCGGAGGCGTTGAAATCGGTGACATCTTTGCGGCTGCCGCCGACCACTTCGTAGCCGTGCGCGAACGGCTGACGCAGGCCGGTGTCGCCCGCGGCGGGGAAGTACGTCTCGAAAAGGCCCAGCGGCACGATGATTCGCCGCGTGATCTCGTCGGCGGCCGGCCGTCCTGTCACCTTCTCGATCAGCAGACCCGCGATGATGTAGTTGGTGTTCGTGTACTTCATTTCGGCGCCCGGCGGGAACTGGGCGGGCTGTGTCAGCGCCATGTCGAGAAGCTGGTCCGCGGTCGCCGGTTCGGTCGGCGGTGGGGTGTCTTCGTCGAAGTACTCCGCCAGCCCGCTCTGATGCCGCAGCAGCTGACGCACGGTGATCGCATTGGCGTCGATGCCTTCACCACGGATGCGGCCGGGCAGGTATGTCTCGATCGGCGCGTCGAGGTCCATGTTGCCCTCGGCGACCAGTTGCAGAACTGTCGCCGCCACAAAGGTTTTCGTGATACTCGCGACGCGGACGTGTGTCGGCGGGGCGAACCCTTCGCGGCTTTCCACGTCGGCATGGCCCGCCGCAAAGCGGGTGAGGGCGGCGCCGTCACGGACGACGGCGACTCCGCCGGCGAGGTCGTCGGTGACTACGACGCGGGTGAACGCGTCGTCGACGGCGGTGGGTTGGGCGGATGCGGGAGCGGCGGTGAATCCGAGAAGCAGGACGGCCGCGATGAATGCCAGGCGCACTAGGCGGAGCGTAGTTCCCAGGAGTGCGCAGTAGCGATGAGGCCCTGAACCAATGCCGACGTAGCGGGGGACAGGCCGTCGTCACCCGGCAGCGGGCTGCGCGGGCTGATGCCCCGCACGCGCGGGGTCAGTTCCAGCTGCGTGCCACCGCAGCGCACCCGGTTGACGGGGTTGTCGGGGTGCAGGCCCCTCAGTTCGCGCGGGATCGCATCGAGATCGGTGACGACCTGGTAGCCGGGAACCACGACGTGGCGGGCCAGGTGGTCGGCCAGAGCCCGGTTGCGACCGCCGGCGAGCAGCTGGGTGCTGCGACCGATACGGCCATAGCCGTGCAGTGACACCGCGACGTCGACGTGGTCGAGGAACTCGGCGAGGCGGCTCGATTCGTGCGCGAGATACAGCACCGATGACAGGTGGTGCGGGTAGTTGTCGGGGTGGCGCACGAGATATACGGACGCGCCTGCGGCTTCGGCGGCGCGCTCGGCGATGACGTCGGTCATCTGTTCAAGCCCGCCGCCATGGATCGCCAGGAAGCCGAACCGTGACCGCAGCGTGCTGTGCTCAACGATGCCGGGATCGGCGAGCAGTTCCGAAAGCGACCGTGGCGCAGGCGAATTCGCGTTGCTCGTGCGGTGCGGCCAGTGCACCGGATCCCATCGCTCTAGGAACTCGATCCACCGATGAGGCAGGCCGTGGTGCACGGCGCCGTCGATGATGCGTTCCAGGTAACCGGTGCGCGGTGCGCCAGGATCAACGCGATGGTCGATGTACACCCACGCTTCTGACGTGCCGTCGTCGGTGTGCACGGTGAGCCGGTCGCGGCGGTAACGCACCGGGACACCTTCGGCACTGTCGAGCGTCGCCAGGTCGTGGTCGGTCAGTTGCCACACCACGCCGTGCACGTGCGAGCCGTCGAAGGGTTCGACCGTGGCCACGCCGCGCTGGTTGATCAGCCAGTCATGATTGGCCAGCCGGGCGGGCCGCGGATTGACGGCGCCGGGGCATCGCCGAGCCATCTGCCTCACGCACAGGTTGGACCCGTACGCGAAGTAAAAATGGCGAGCCTGCATTCAGCCCGCAACGGTCAGATAGATCAGCACCACATTAAGGAGACTAATCAATGCGGCCACGATCCACCCAAGCGCGCTGGTCAGCCGGTGGTTCGTGTCGCCGCCCATCAGCGGTGCGTCGCTGGTCAGACGGATCAGCGGAATCAGCGCGAACGGTATGCCGAACGACAGCACCACTTGCGACAACACGAGTGCCCGGCTGGGATCGAGCCCGATGGCCAGGATCAGCAACGCCGGAGTCAAGGTGACGAGGCGTCGCAGCAACAGTGGGAAGGATCGGCGCAGCAGGCCCTGCATGATCATCGCGCCGGCGTAGGCGCCGACTGAGGACGAAGCGAGCCCGGAGGCGAGCAGGCCGATCGCGAACAGCAGCGCAACGGTTGGCCCGAGCGTGTCCTGGACCGCGGCGTGCGCGCCTTCGATGGAGTCCGTGCCCTCGCGACCCTGCAGGGTAGTGGCGGCGACCAGCACCATCGACAGGTTCACCGCGCCGGCAATCAGCATCGCCAAGCCGACGTCCCAGCGGGTGACTTTCAGCAGCATGCGGCGCCTTGGACCGGCGTCGGGGTGGCCGTGACGGTCGCGCGCAAGCCCGGAGTGCAGGTACACCGCGTGCGGCATGACCGTCGCGCCGAGCATCGCGGCTGCAAGCAGCACGCTTTCGGTGCCTTCGAACCGCGGCACCAGGCCCGCGGCCGCCTCGCCTATCGGAGGTGGGGCGACGAACAGGCTGGTCAAGAAGCCGACCGCGATGACCAGCAGCAAGCCTGTGATGACCCGCTCGAACGTGCGCTGCCCGCGGCGGTCCTTCACGACGAGCAGCAGCAGCGAAACGACGCCGGTGATGATCCCGCCGGTCAGCAGCGGAAGATCGAACAGCAGGTACAACGCGATGGCGCCGCCCATCACCTCGGCGAGGTCGGTGGCCATCGCCACCAGCTCGGCCTGCAGCCAGTAGGCCAGCCGCGTCGGACGCCGCATCCGCGAACCGACCGCCTCCGGCAGCGACATACCGGTGACCAGGCCGAGCTTGGCCGACAGGTATTGCACCAGGCAGGCCATCGCATTGGCCACGACGATGACCCAGACCAGCAGAAAGCCGAACTGTGCGCCCGCGCTGACGTTGGCTGCGACGTTGCCGGGATCGACATAGGCGATGGCGGCGACGAACGCCGGCCCGAGCAGAATCCAGCTGGGCCGCAGCCGCGCCTCGGTGTCCTGTATCAACTAACCCACTCTCTATCCGGTACAGCGAATAGAAAAGTTAGGTTAGACGAAACCTTTCAGTCGTGGCTAGCGGGGGCCTTGGCCAGGCGGCGTCAGGGTACGACGCCGCCCGGGAAGCCCTGGTCGCAGAACGACGTGAAGCCCTGGGTGCACCCGTATCGGATGTACGGGCCGATCGGCGGCGGTGTTGTGCGGATCTGTGCGTGGCCGGGGCCCTCACATTGGGTGGTTCCCGGTTTGATTTCGACGCACTGCGGCGCCGCGGTGGCAGTCGGTGAGACGAGCATCGCCGCGGTGACACTGGACGCGGCTATCAGAAGTGCTGCCGATTTCACCACCCAACGCCGCCGAAGCCGATGACGAAACCACCGCCCCATGGCCAGCCCCAGTTGTTGATCAACGGGGGTGAGGTGACGATCTGTGCACTGCCATTGGTTTCGCACTGTGTGGTGTTCGGCCCCGTGTTGGTGCACTCCGGAGCGGCCGTGGCGATAGGTGCCATTACGACAGCAGCGCAGGCGCCAGTAGCCGCGAAAAATGGTGTGAGATAGCGAATCTTGATCCGCATGGTTGGCCTCCTTGGGCCGCGGAAGGTGTGGTTAGCGGCCTCCGCCGCCGTGTCCGCCACCGCCGTGGGTGCCGCCACCACCGAAAATCAGTGCGGGACCGTAGAACTCGTCGTCCCACGGATACACATACGTCGGTTCGGCAGGGGTGGCGTTGATTTGGACGTTGCCGGGCGTCTGGCACTCGGTAGTAGAGCCGCCGAGGGATTCGGCGCCGCCGGTGTCGACGCATTGCGGAAGCGTTGGCTCCGGTTGAGCGAGCGCGCTCGGCGCGGCCAGGATGGCCGCTGCGGCGCCTGCCGCTGCAAACAGCGGGGCGAAGTAAAGCAGAGTCCGTCGCATAGGCAAGTCCTTCATTTAAGAGCCCCCGGCTTATTCAGCAAGCGTACAGCCCTTTTCCCGTAATTAACGGCAAGTCCAGCGTCGTTCTGATGCCCGGCGGCGCTTGCACAACCGCGGGGATCGCATTGACGACGCGGGCGGCGGTGGCGACGAGGCCTGCGTGGTTGTGATCGCCGTTCGGGCTGCTCAGGCAAAGGTCCAAAGCGTAGGACGGCTCACCGGTCACCTCGATCCGGTACGAGCCGCCTTCCTGGGCCGGTTGGGGCCAATCCGGACACAGGTCGTCGCGCAGCCGGGTGACGTGTTCGAGGACGACGCCGGGCTTGCCTCCGACCATGCCGCGCACCTCGAACCGCAACGCGGCGGCGCTGCCCTTCTCGATATGCCCCGACGCGATGTCGAAGTCCTCGGGAGCCGGTACGCGGACGTAGTTTTCGCTGACCTCATCGAGGTCAATGCCGAGGCCGGCGGCCAGCTGCCGGACCACCGAACCCCACGCCAGGCTCAGCACGCCGGGTTGCAACAGCATCGGAAGCTCGTCGAGCGGTTTGCCGAAGCCCATCACGTCGAACATCACGGTGGCGCTGTCATAGGTGTCGTAGTTGATGATCTCCATGCAGCGGATCTGCTCGATGCTCTGGCAGGTGCCCGCGAGTGCGAGCGGAAGCAGGTCGTTGGCGAAACCGGGATCGATGCCGTTGACGAACAAGCTCGCGTTGCCTTGTTGCGTGGCTTCTTCGATCGGTTTCACGAGCTCGTCGGGAAGTACCTGCCACGGATACTGGAGAAACACCGCGCTGCTGCCGACGACATTGATTCCGGCGGCCAGGATGCGCCGGTAGTCCTCAAGTGCGTCGGGCAGCCGGTTGTCGGCCATCGCGGTGTAGACCGCGCATTCGGGCTTGTCGGCCAGGATTGCATCGAGGTCGTTGGTGGCGGTGATACCTGTCGAATTGTCAAGTCCCGCAAGCTCAGCGGCGTCCTTGCCTGCCTTGGATTCACTTGACACCCACACCCCGGTCAGCTCGAACCGGGGGTCGTTGATGAGCTGTGTGAGCGCATGCCGGCCGACGTTGCCGGTGCCGATCTGCGCGACTTTGATGGCCATGGCTACGTCCTCACAGGTCGGGGATGGGCAGGTCGAGGTTGGGAACGGTGAGGCCACCGTCGACCTCGAGCGTCTTGCCGGTCAGGAAACTGCCCGCAGGCGACGAGAGATAGACGGCGGCCGCGGCGATGTCGAGGGGATCGCCGAGTCGTCGCATGGGTGTTGCCTTCTCCATCGGCTCTCGCAACTCGTCGTTCGACGCCACCACGTCGAGCGCGGAGGTGAGGATGGATCCGGGCGCGATGGCGTTGACCCGGATCCGCGGACACAGATCCAGGGCGGTCTGCCGGGTGTAGTGCGCGAGCGCGCCTTTGGCGGTGGCATATGCGGCGAATCCGCGCCCGGCCAGCCGGCCCATCGTCGAGGTGATGTTGATGATGCTGCCGCCGCCGGAATGCTCGAGCATGAGCGGGACAGCGGCGGTGGTCAAAGCGTGAGCCGTGAGCACATTGAACGTGAAGGCATCCTTCATGTCTTTGACCGACGTCGTCAGCAACGTGTTCGGCATGGTGCCGCCGACGTTGTTCACGACGATGTCTAGTTTCCCGAACGCCTCAACCGCGGTGGCGGCGAGCTTGGCGGTGTCTTCGGGATGGGCGAGGTCGGCGACGACGATGTGGGCCTTGCGGCCGACGCCCTTGATTTGCTCGGCAACCTCTTCGAGTTGGGACTGCGTTCGCGCCGCGATGACAACGTCCGCACCGGCTTCCGCGAAAGCGACTGCCATCGCGGCACCGAGCCCGCGGCCAGCGCCGGTTACCACCGCGACTTGGTCGTCGAGCCGAAATCTGTCGAGAATCACGTTCGTTTCCTTCCCTCGCCGGGCGAACCGTAACAGGGCGGGAAGCTTTCGGTGGGCAGTTTCTGAAACACGTTCTAGTTCGGCTGTGAGCGCGGCGTCCCGACAGCGAGTTCTGCACCAGCGCTGTGGATAGTCGCGAATCGCGACCCTGGTGCAGAACTCGGCGGCTCTTAGAGCGATGCGACGTGTAGCGCAACGACGGCAGCGGAGACTGCCGCGAGTACGGCGGGCGTGACCAAGTGTGCGGTGTCTTTCGCGCGCACGTGAAAGCCGACCGCCAGCACGAAGTACACGACCAAACCCGCCGCTGCCGCGATGCCGGCAAGCGGCCACCAGATCCCGACGATGAGTCCGGCCGCCGCGACCAGCAGCACCGCGGCCAAGCCGTTGAGCCACGACTCCGGCACGCCTGCGATGCGATAGCCCTCGACAGCTTTCGGTGAATGGCTGAGCTTGAACGCGGCCGAGGCGCTCAGCAGCACGGCCAAGAGGATCGAAACAACAACCAACGCAATGGCCATACGTCAATCTATACGCGTGTATAGATTGAATGGCAATGAGTCCACAGCGCAGCAATCGTGACCAGCTGATCGACGGCGCCCTGCGCTGCCTCGAGCGATTGCCGGCCGAGCGCGTAACCGCACGGGCGATCGCCGAGGAATCTGGTGCCAACCTCGCCTCGATCGCCTACCACTTCGGTTCTAAGGACGGCTTGGTGACGGCCGCGGTCATCGACGGCCTCGACCGCTGGCTCGCCGAAATCGAGAACGCCCTGTCCGGTCTCGACGCCGGCACGCCTGCAGAGCGTTTCCGGCGGGCCAACGCCGTCATCCGCCGGACCCAGCGACGACAGGCGGGCCTGGTTCACAACTTCGTCGCAGCGATTGCCAAGGCGCAGCACGACCCCGTCGTCCGCGAACAGCTCGCGGTCGGATTCCGTCGTACCCGCCCAACCGTCGCCGACCTCTTGGATATCGGCCCCGATCGAGCAGGCGTCGACGCCGCCGGGCTAGTTCTCGCGATGTTCTACGGCCAGATAATCCAGGCCCAGGTCGATCCGGAGCTCACCTTCGGAGGCGAAAGGTTCGACCGGGCGTTTCGGCGGCTGCTTGACTTGGGTTTGCCGCTTTGATCCGGCAGCCGCGCTAGAGAGCTACTTCTTCGCCGCAGCCTTTTTAGCAGCCTTCTTGGCAGGGGCTTTCTTTGCCGCCTTTTTCGCCGGCGCCTTTTTCGCGGCAGCCTTTTTCGCCGGTGCCTTCTTGGCGGGCCGCTCGCCGTCGGAGTCGCCGCCACCGCCGGCACGTCGCGCCTTCACGCTGGCCTCCAGCTTCGCCAGCAGATCCGACACGTCCTCGGTCTCGTCGAGCTCCTTCGGCTGCTCCTCGGTGGTAAACGCTTCGCCGCCTTCGAGTTTGGCTTGCACCAATTCGTGCAGCTGCTCCTGGTAGTCGTCGTGGTAGCGGTCCGGGTTGAAGTCGTCGGTCATCGACTCCACCACCTGGCTGGCCATCTTCAGCTCGGCCGACTTGACCTCAACTTCCTTGTCCAGCACCGGGAAATCGGGATCGCGGATCTCATCGGGCCACAGCAACGTATGGATGACCATCACGTCGCGCTTGGAAAAGTCCTTGACCCGCAACGCCGCAAGCCGCGTCTTGTTGCGCAGCGCGAAGTGCACGATCGCCACCCGATCCGTCTCCATCAGCGTCTTGGCCAACAGGACATAGGACTTCGTCGACTTGCCCTCCGGCTCGAGGAAGTAGCTGCGGTCATACAACAACGGGTCGAGGTCGGCCGCCGGAACGAACTCCAGCACCTCGATCTCGCGGCTGCGCTCCTCGGGCAGCGTCGAGATGTCCTCGTCGGTGATCACCACCATCTGGCCGTCGTCGGATTCGAAGGCCTTGGCGATGTCGCGGTACTCGACGACCTCGCCACACACCTCGCAGACCCGCTTGTAGCGGATGCGCCCGTTATCCTTCGCGTGCACCTGGTGGAATTTGATGTCGTGGTCTTCGGTCGCGCTGTAGACCTTGACCGGGACGTTCACCAGGCCAAAGGCGATCGAACCCTTCCATATGGAACGCATTAGCTCAGTATGGCCGACCCGGCCGCTGCGGCGTCGCGAGTGGCGCGATCGGGCAGGTCAGCGCCCGCGCGGGCGACCGTCAACGCCGACGAAAGCACCGCCGTCTGCAACACCACATTCAACGCGTCGAGCCCGATTCGACGCAGTTGAGGGCGCTGCTGAGCACCCAGAAGGCCAAGCGACCAGAGCGCATCGATAAGTCCGGTCATGAATGCGTCGCCGGCGCCGACGGTGTCCACGACTTTCACCGGCGGCGCTGCGACTCTCGCGGTGCCCGCCTCGCACATCGCGAATGCGCCCTGATCTCCCATCGTCACCGCCACGACCGACGGGCCGAGCCCGAGCCACGTCCTGGCGATCTGCTTGGGGGAGCGGTGCGGGTCGATCCAGCGCATGTCCTCGTCGCTCGCCTTGACCACGTCGCACCGCTCGATCAGGCGGTCGATGCGGCCTCGGGCGATGTCGTCGTCCTCGATCAATGCCGGCCGGACGTTCGGATCGAACGTGATGGTTGCCGACGGGTGATAGGTGTCCAGCAGCGCCGCGGTCGCCCGGCAACCCGGTTCGAGCACGGTGGCGATCGACCCGGCATGCGCCACCAGCGGCGGCGCCACCTCCGGCGTCCCGCTCAGCTGCCAGTCGATGTCGAACGTATAAGACGCCGAGCCGTTCGCGTCCAGCGTGGCCAGTGCCGTCGGTGTGCGCTCGGCGCTGGTGCTGCCCGAAACCAGCTCTACGCCAGAGCTTTTCACGTACTCGGCGATCCGGCGGCCGCGCGGATCGTTGCCGATGGGCGTGAGGAAGTCCGCGCCGCGGCCCAGCCGGGCCAGACCCACCGCCACGTTGAGCGGGCTGCCGCCGACAGGTTCGCC
>NZ_DASSCY010000378.1:0-44213 GCF_035697385.1 Mycobacterium sp.
GAGGTGCTGGTGCCGTTCGTCGCCGCCATCGTGACGTCGGTGTCGTTGGCCGACCAGACCATCGAAATCGATCCGCCCGAGGGTCTACTGGAGATGGAGTAGACCATGCGCATTGATGTCGTCACCGTCTTCCCGGATTACCTGGCACCGTTGCGGCAGTCGTTGCCCGGCAAGGCCATCGACTCCGGCATCGTCGAGCTCGCAGTGCATGACCTGCGGCGGTGGACCCATGACGTGCATCGGTCCGTCGACGATTCGCCGTACGGTGGCGGTCCCGGCATGGTGATGAAGGCCCCGGTATGGGGTGATGCGCTGGACGAAATATGTTCGGATGAAACGCTTCTCGTCGTGCCGACGCCGGCGGGCAGGCTGTTCACTCAGGCCGACGCCCAACATTGGACTGCCGAGAAGCATCTGGTGTTCGCGTGCGGACGCTACGAGGGCATCGACCAGCGCGTCGTGGACGACGCTGGCCGACGGATGCGGGTCGAGGAGGTGTCGATCGGCGACTATGTGCTGCCCGGCGGCGAGTCGGCGGCCCTGGTCATGATCGAAGCCGTCGTTCGCCTGCTTCCCGGTGTGCTCGGGAATCCCGCTTCACACCAAGACGATTCGCACTCTGACGGCGTACTGGAAGCGCCCAGCTACACCAGACCGCCCAGCTGGCGAGGGCTCGACGTGCCCGAAATTCTGCTGTCGGGTGACCACGCCAAGGTGGCGGCGTGGCGCCGTGAACAGGGTCTGCAACGCACGCAACAGCGCCGGCCCGACCTGCTGGATTAAATACGGCCGCCCGGAAACATCGTCTTGACCGCTTGGGTGATGGTGTTGCGTGCCGTCTTGTCGTCGGCGGGCTGCATCGAGCCGATCGCCATGACGTACCGACGGTCCGGCCCGATCACGCCGGTCGACAAGTGCACCCAGTTGCCGCCATTCCAGCAGCAGAACCAGCCCTGCTTGACCGCCACCGGCTCGGCGTAGAGGCCCTCGGGGATTCCGAATCGCTGTGGGTAAACCCCGCCGGGCACCGTGCCGTCGGGCGCGGTCGGTGTGGACGCTGCCAGGTTGGACAGGATGACGCTGGCCTGCTCCCGCGGCAGCCCGCCGGTACCCGCGAGCAGCATGTCGTAGTAGTGGACGAGGTCACCCGCCGTGCTCATGGTGTTGAACCACCGCCCGTTATACGGCGTCGTCGTCGCCCGCAACCCATAGCGCGCGGTCACGCGCGAGATGATCGCGCTGCCGCCGCTGCGGTTCCAGAACACCTCGGCGGCGCTGTCGTCGGAGGCGCGCAGCATGATGTCGAGCGCCGCGCGGTCGGCAGGGGAGAGCTTGGTCTGGCCCCTCGATTCCTGCAGCAGCAGATCGTCGGCGATGAACAGCTTCACCACGGAGGCGATCGGCATCGCAGAGCCGTTGCCATTGGAGACGGTCTGGCCGGTATTGCGGTCCAGCACCACGGTGGTGATGTCGGCGCCCGCCTTGGCGGCGTCGGCGGTGGCCAGCCTCGCGCGGTCGTCGAGGCCGTCGAAGGTGGCGGCGGGCTCGTCGGGCGGGGACTCCGGAAGCGGCGCCATGCTGCCCTGAGGTGCGACGACGGTCAGTTGCGGGCCGGCGGGCTCGGGCGGCGTGCCGTACACCTTTGCCTCGCAAGCCGAGACGAAGGGCGCCGCGACCGCGACGGCGCAAAGCGCTGTGACCAGCTTCGACGGTCCCCGTCGCATGGCCCTCCAATCAGTGTTTCCGGAACCGGAATCTGGGGCTTGCGGTACCGCCACCGCCCGTGATTTCAGCCTAATCGTCGAGATGGCATCGTGCGTACTTAGGTCTTGCCGGTGTTTGGGGCACGCAGATGGCGGCGATTTCATTGGATTTCAGAGATTGGCGCCTATCTGGCACAATTGAGCAGTTGTCTGCGCAGGACCGGGGACGGCCCCGCTGCGAGATACACCCAGATCCGCCCGATAGATCGGCTCGGCTGTCCGTCGATGTGAGCGTCACACCGCGACAGAGAAGCCCGCAGCCGCCAACAGCAAGGAAGTGTCACCGATGAACACGCTGGACTTCGTCGATCAGACGTCGCTGCGCGACGACATCCCGGACTTCAGCCCCGGCGACACCGTGAACGTTCACGTGAAGGTCATCGAGGGCTCCAAGGAGCGCATCCAGGTCTTCAAGGGTGTCGTTCTTCGCCGGCAGGGCGGCGGCATCCGCGAGACCTTCACCGTTCGCAAGGAAAGCTACGGCGTCGGCGTCGAGCGGACCTTCCCGGTGCACTCGCCCAACATCGACCACATCGACGTCGTCACCCGTGGTGACGTGCGTCGCGCCAAGCTGTACTACCTGCGCGAGCTGCGCGGCAAGAAGGCGAAGATCAAGGAAAAGCGCTGACTGGCGTTTCCAGCCGCCTGCCCAGCGGTTTCTGAACCGTGGAACGCGAGGCAAGCGGCGGCGAGCATCGCGCTGGCTACTCTGATGCGGTGACCGGACCTACGGACCCCGACGACTCGTCTATTGATCCGGATGCCGGCGGCGACGACGCGGAATCCGAGCCGAAGAAGAAGCACGGCGCACTTCGCGAATCCGCGATCCTGATCACCATCGCCATCGTCCTGTACTACGTGATGCTGACGTTCGTCGCGCGTCCGTACCTGATCCCATCGGAATCGATGGAACCCACACTTCACGGCTGCAACGGGTGCGTCGGCGACCGGATCATGGTGGACAAGCTGACCTACCGGTTCTCATCGCCGGAGCCCGGCGACGTGATCGTGTTCAAGGGGCCGCCGAACTGGAACATCGGCTACAAGTCGATCCGCTCGGACAACACAGCGGTGCGCTGGCTGCAGAATGCGCTCTCGTTCGTCGGGTTCGTTCCGCCGGACGAGAACGACCTGGTGAAGCGCGTGATCGCGGTCGGTGGCCAGACCGTCGAGTGCCGTGCCAAAACCGGGCTGACGGTCGACGGCAAGGCGTTGTCCGAGCCGTACCTCGACCCAACGACGATGATGGCCGACACCAAGGTCTACCCCTGCCTCGGCAATGAGTTCGGTCCGGTGAAGGTGCCCGAGGGCAGGCTGTGGGTGATGGGCGACAACCGCACCCATTCGGCCGACTCACGCGCCCACTGCAGCAACACTCCTGCCGACGCTCAGCGCGGGCTGCTCTGTACGGGCGACCCGACGGCGGGCACGATCCCGGTAGACAATGTCATTGGAAAGGCACGGTTCATCGCCTGGCCGCCGTCGCGATGGGGCGGAGTGGGCAGCGTGGACCCCCAGACCCAATAGGAGTGGCACTTGCCAGCGACATGGCCTCCGCGAACCGTGATTCGGAAGTCCTCGGGCCTGCGCACCCTGGAGTCCGCGTTGTATCGCGGCGGTCTTGGCCCGGTCGCAGGTGTCGACGAGGTTGGCCGCGGCGCGTGCGCCGGCCCGCTGGTGGTGGCGGCCTGCGTGCTTGGACCCAACCGACTGGAGAGCCTCTCGGCCCTCGACGATTCCAAAAAGCTCAACGAAAAAGAACGCGAGCGGCTGTTTCCGCTGATCCGCCGGTACGCGCTGGCGTATCACGTGGTGTTCATTCCTTCGGTGGAAGTGGATCGGCGAGGCGTGCACGTGGCGAACATCGAGGGCATGCGCCGGGCGGTGGCCGGGCTTTCGGTCCGCCCTGGCTATGTGCTGTCGGACGGTTTCCGGGTGCCCGGGTTGCCGATGCCCTCGCTGCCGGTAGTCGGTGGCGACGCCGCGGCGGCGTGCATCGCGGCGGCCAGCGTGTTGGCGAAAGTGAGCCGTGACCGGCTGATGGTCAAGATGGAGTCCGAGCATCCGGGCTACGGTTTCGCCGATCACAAGGGCTACAGCACGCCCGCGCACACCGCGGCATTGGCCGAGCTGGGGCCCTGCGGCCAGCATCGATACTCGTTCATCAACGTGCGCCGACTGGTGACGGTCGAGGGCGAATTGGTCCCAGAGGACGCTCTGGACACCGAACCCGAGCAGCAGAGCCAACTCGGGTAGGGGAAGAATGGAATCAGACCTACGTGAAGGACAGCTGAGTCGATGAGTGCCGAAGATCTCGAG
The DNA here is from genome assembly GCF_035697385.1 of Mycobacterium sp. GTDB lineage: Bacteria > Actinomycetota > Actinomycetes > Mycobacteriales > Mycobacteriaceae > Mycobacterium. The sequence continues at coordinate 4,083 of NZ_DASSCY010000378.1, forward strand.
AAGTATGAAACCGAGATGGAGCTCTCGCTCTACCGCGAATACAAGGACATTGTCGGGCAGTTCAGCTATGTCGTGGAGACCGAGCGGCGCTTCTACCTCGCCAATAGCGTCGAGTTGGTGCCGCGTAACTCCGAGGGTGAGGTCTACTTCGAGCTGCGGCTGGCCGACGCCTGGGTCTGGGACATGTACCGGCCCGCCCGGTTCGTCAAGCACGTGCGGGTGATCACCTTCAAGGACGTCAACATCGAAGAGGTGGAAAAGCCCGAGCTGCGGCTGCCCGAGTAGGCCGTTGCCGGCACGGCCGATGTCCGAATCCGAGGTATACGTGTCATTGTGACGCCGTGACCGCGCGCACAGACTGGCGTCATGACTCAAACCGGCATGGGTTCAATCAGTTCGACGTCGACGAGCTTCGGGACGGTCGGGTGGGCGCGACAACGTGGTGGCCGGCTGACCCGCGGTGAGAAACTGCGTGAGTTCGCGAGCGCGAATCGGGTGTTGCTCCACACCGCTCCTGCTCAGGTCCGCATGCGGTTGGGACTGCCGAACTCCAACGCGCGATCCTTCGATATCGATGCGATCCTGCTCCCGGATTCGAAGATCGCTCGCGAGGCACGAACCCAACTCCTCACGCGCTGGCTGATGTTCACCACCCTGGCTCGTCGCTCGCCGCTCGAGGGCCGCGCCTAGAGCCTGGATCGTCGCCAGTGACACCTAATATTTGATCCGCAAGCCCACAACGTCGGACCCTCCGGTGATTGTCGACTGGTAGTGCTGTACGCCATTCGACATGCCGTTGGCCGCCGCATGCCGGCGTGATCGATCCGATCCGTAGGCCTGGAACTAACATTAGGTTAAGGTCGGGCCTGATGGTCCGGGGTGCTATGGCGGCCGTCGGACGCTTTCCGGCTGCAAGTCGTGCATTGAGGTGAGGAGATCGCGTGTGACATCCGCCCTGAAACCCCTGCGGACCGTCGTGTGGGCCACCGGAGGGGTCGGCACGATCGCGATCGATGCGATACGACGTCGCCCCGACCTCGAACTCGTTGGTGTCTGGGTTCATTCGCCGGAGAAGGACGGCAGAGACGTCGGTGAGCTGACCGGCGGTGAAGCCATGGGGTTGACCGCCACGAACGATGCCGATGCGCTGATCGCCCTTGGCCCCGACTGCGTGGTGTACGCCGCCAGCGGCCCCGAGCGTGACGCCGGTGCGGTGCCGGATTACGTACGGCTACTACATGCGGGCATCAATGTCGTATCGACGACGTCCACCAGTCTCGTGTATCCGCCGTCGTATTACGCACCGGATTGGCGCGCTGAGTTGGAGGAGGCGGCCAAGGCGGGAAACGCGTCCTTCTATGCCTCGGGCGTATTCCCCGGTTTCGCCTCCGACCAGCTCGCGCTGCTGATGACGACCCAGTCCAAACGCATCCGGACCATCACATCGACCGAAATCGCGCTCAACGATCACTACCCGGTCGCGGACGTGATGATGGACGGGATGGGATTCGGTCGCCCACTCGACTTCGAGCCGATGTTGAAAACGCCGGGGTTCATCGAGCTGGCCTGGAAGGCGCCGATTCATCTGATTGCGAAGGGTCTCGGTGTCGAAGTGGAGGAGGTGCGTGGCACCCTCGACCGCCAGTTGACCGACCGAGACATCGAGGTCGCGTTCGGCACGATCAAGGCAGGTACCTGCGGGGCAGTGCGTACGCACGCGGCGGGCATCGTCAACGGCCGGGAGGCGATCGTCATCGAGCACATCATCCGAATGGCGCGCGACGTCGCCCCCGACTGGCCGGCCTCGGAGTTCGACGCAACCTATCGCGTCGACATCGAAGGCGACCCCGATGTCCACTGCGCGATGACTCTGGGCGAAGCAGCGGGCCACGGCGCCGGCCACGCTGCCATGGCCGCCACCGCGATGCGGGTGGTCAACGCGGTCCCGTTCGTCGTCGACTCAGCGCCTGGATTGCTGAGCTCCCTGGACATTCCGACAACACTGCCGCGACACGTATTCGACTGAGCGGGCCATCCGTACAAACTCTGGTAGAGGAGCCTGTCACGTTCACCCTGAGATTTGACATGCGCGCACCGGCCTTCGGCGCGCCGACTTCCGCGCTGTACTCGGCAGCCGCCGACATGAGCGCCTGGGCGGAGACGCGAGGCTGCATCGCCGCGGTGCTGTGTGAGCACCATGGTTCCGAAGATGGCTACCTGCCGTCACCGATCGTTCTCGCTTCCGCGATCGCTGCCCGCACCGAGCGTCTCCTCTTGAGCCTCGTCGTGATCCTGCCGTTCTATGATCCGGTGCGCCTCGCAGAAGACCTCGTCGTGCTCGACATCATCAGCGAAGGCCGGGTGTCGGTCGTATTCGGAATCGGTTATCGGCCTGAGGAATACGAGCATTTCGGCCTCGATATCCACCGTCGCGGGCGGCTCGCCGACGAGAAACTCGGCCTGCTCCGCGAACTGCTGTCGGGTGAGCCCGTCGTGCACAACGGCAGGCGCATCGCGGTGACGCCGCCGCCGCGGACCCCTGGTGGCCCGACGCTGATGTGGGGTGGCGCGAGCTTGGCAGCCGCGCGGCGGGCCGGCAGGTACGGTCTTGGGCTATTGGCCAATGGCGGCGAGCCCGGCATGCAGGAGGCATACGAATCCGCTTCGAGGCAACACGGACATCAGCCGGGCCCCGTCCTCGTGCCCGACCGCGATACCCCAACGGTGGTCTTCGTCGCCGACGACGTGGATCACGCATGGGACGAAATCGGCGAACACCTCCTTCACGACGCCAGGATGTATGCCGAGTGGAACCCCGATAACGAGACTTCCGCGGGTATCTCGCGTGCCAACGATGTCGCAGAGCTGCGCGCCACCTCCAAGTCGCACCGCATCCTCAGTGTGGCGGAAGCGGTCGAGCGAGTGTCTTCCGGCGAGATGCTCAACCTGTCACCACTGTGTGGCGGCCTACCGCCGGACCTGGCATGGCCATATCTCAAGCGGGTCGGCGACGTGGTGATGCCGAATGTCGCGCGGGCCGTGGGCGCCACGGCATCGGGTGGTGACCTTGGCGATGCACTGAATGAGTTGATGTCGACCGAGAGGTCGGGCCAATGATCGACGCAAGCCTGTGTCCGCAGTGTCGCGAGTCGTGTCGGAAGGAAGTCACCACATGACCGAACCGGTCGTCTCCGACGAACTGACACAGGGCGTCAAGGATGCACAGGCCAAGTTCGACGAAGGCATGGGCGCTGTCGGTGACGCGTCGCCCTATCCGATGCTGGCCGAATTGAGGGCGTCAGCTGCCGTTCATCGCGGCTGGCCGGAGATGGGTATACCGCCTAGTTCGGATGGCGGGCAGCAGATCTTCTCGGTCTACAGCTTCGATGTGGTGAAGGCCGTTTTCACCGACAACCAGACGTTCAGCACGCGCTGCTATGAGGACATCGTCCGCCCCCTCCAGGGGCCGACCATTCTCGAGATGCAGGAACCCGAGCACGCCCTGTATCGCAAACTGCACGAGTTCGCCTTCGCCCGTTCATCTATGCGGCGATGGGAGGCCGAGCTGGTCCAGCCTCTCGTGGAGCGCACCATTGAGAGGTTCCGTGATGCCAAGCGGGCCGACCTTGTCGAAGAGGTCTTTATGCCGATCCCGGTGCGGGTCATCGCGGCGCTGATCGGTCTGCCGGAAGCCGATATTCCCGAATTCCACAGACTGGCCATCGACCTGCTCGGATTTCATTCCGACATGGATGGCGCGCTGAAGGCATCCGCACAGCTCAAGGAGTACTTCATCGAAATCCTCGCTGACCGTCGACGCCATCCCAAAGACGACATGGTGACGGTGCTGGCCGAGTCGGACATCGACGGCGTCACGATGTCGGATGAGCAGATCTATGGCTTCATGCGCAACCTGCTGCCCGCGGGGGCAGAGACCACGTCACGCTCGACGGCCAGCCTCGCGATCGGACTGTTGACCCACCCCGATCAGCTCGCCGCGGTGCAGGCGGACCGCAGCCTGCTGCCGCAGGCGATCGAGGAGGGCATTCGTTGGGAAACGCCGCTACTGAACTTCATGCGGGAGACGACGCGTAGCGTCGAGTTCCACGGGGCCGACATCCCGAAAGGCTCGACCATCGCGATGAACCTTGGAAGCGCCAATCACGACGAAAACAGGTGGGACGACCCCGAAACCTTTAACATCTTCCGAGATCGCAAGCCCCACATCGGGTTCGGTCATGGTGCGCATGTGTGTCTAGGCATGCATTTGGCCCGACTCGAGAGCACCTTGATCTTCAACACGCTTTTCGACCGGTTGCCCGGACTTCGGCTCGATCCCGAGGCGCCGCAGCCCTACGTCGCCGGCACGTTCTTCCGCTCTCCGCAGCACCTGAAGGTGATCTGGGACTGACCGGCCCCTGCAGCGCCGCTCGGCGGTCACGGCACGAACTTGCCTCAGCGAGCTGCCACTACGGGTTGCGGACTGCGACGCCTCGCAGCACGGTGTCGCGGACCAGAATCAGAGACTGGCGCGTGCCGATGTCACGGAGGATGTTCTCGGGAATCCATTGTTCACCGATCACGCACCGCGCGAGCATCTCCGCGGAGGGGCTGCTGATCGTGATGTCTCCGGAGCGAATGCCTTCGGACAGTAGAGCTTTCATCTGGCGGATGCGAGTCGTGTACGAGAACGCGGGAGTTGGAGTGTCCGGCGGCGCCTGGCGCAGCCATGCGAGTTGGATCCGGAACTCATCGGGAAACTGGTCAAGGGCACTGATATTCAGCCAACTCAGCGCGTCAAGCTTTTCCGATGGGGTTGAATCAGAGCGCAGAATGTCAGTCCATGCGCCGCCGACCTTCTTGCCGAACGACAGCATGATCGACATCAGCAGTTCATCCTTGGAGCCAATCACCCGATAAACGGTCCCCGTGCCCAGCCCTGCGGCCGAGGCGATGTCACGAATGGTCGTCATCTCGTAACCGCGACGGCCGAATTCCGCGCGTGCCACTGCGCGCACGTGCGCGGCCTTGTCGTCGTCGTCATCCTGGTCATCGACCCAGGTGCGGATGACGGCATCGGCGGCGGCGAACGCACTGGACCGATCGAGGTCGTCGTCGGTCGGTGGGGTGGCGGCCAATCCCTCGAGCATGATGCGACACATCAGCGTCGCCACCTGATCGCTCGATGCCTTGTGTCTAATCAGATCAAGCCCGACGTGCAGCATGGCCTGGCAGATTCGGTCCGCCAGCGTCGGCAAGTCGGCGCCGAGTCTGATGTAGCCGCTCCAGCGGCCGGCCCGGAGCGCCTGAAGCATGGCGGCCTGGATCTTCTCGGGTCGGCGCCGGGTGAGCTCGATCAGTGCCGGGTCGGCGCTGGGGCCCTCGTAGAACGACATCTGCAGTGCGGCCCTGTGCTCCACCGCGCAGCGGGCGATCGCACAACCGAGGCTGATGATCTGCTCGGATGCCGGACGGGGGTCTGGCTCGTCCAGTTGCGCCAGCGCCAGTTCGCCGATGCGATCCAGGTCAGCGTGGTATCGCCGGATCAGCTCGACCAGAATCGCTTCTTTGGATTCGAAGTGGTGATAGAGACTGCCCGCGAGAATTCCTGCGGCGTCGGCGATCTGTTGCAATGACGTGCGCAAACCGGATTTAGCGATTACCGCATTGGCGATTTTCAAAATCTCGGTGCGCCGTGTGTCGTCGACCGTCGGGTCGCTGGGCCCGGTCGCGAGTTTTTTTGAGTTCCGACGCGCCGGCGCGGCGGGTTGGCCGTTTCGTGTTGCCGCGTCGAGGTCGGACATGGCTAGCTCTACCTCGACTCCTGTCGTATGCGGCACTGCGACCGGATTCTACCGGTCTCAGTCCGTAATGGGCGGCTAGGACATCCCACGGGCTCCGAGACACTCAGATTATCGCTTGCTGCCAAATATTTGTTCCCCGACATGCCCGTCTGAGGCTAACAGAACGGCGCGTTTGCGGGAGTCTTTCGAATGTGTGAGGCATGACGGCCCGAAATGTTCACGCGGCCGAACGCAGTACAAGCAGGATGGATCCGTGTTTGCGGTCAACCGCCCTTGAGCCCGAATCGCATCGCCTTCGTGATCGCTGACTCACACCGGCGGGCTGTCGGCGGTCGACCACCAGTACTCGACGAACGGCTGCATAGCCCGGCCGACGAGTTCGATACGCGGTCCGGTCGGTCCCTTGCAGTACGCCCACAACAGCTTTCCGGAGCCGTCGGGGATGTACGACTTCACCTCGCATTGCATTCCGTTGTCTACCAGCGTTGCCAGGTCTGATTCGACGTCGTCCGACCAGTAGCCGATGTGGTGCACGCCTGAATTCGCTGGGGTCCATATCGTGCCAGGGACCGTCTGCAGGAACTCGACCCGCGGTTCACATCCTGAATAGACCATCCGCATCGGGATGGTCACCTCGCCCTGCGGTGTCACACCTACCTGCTCGGCCTCGACCACTTCGGTCCACCGGTAGTCGGCCACCTTGGTGAACCAGTCCATGGTGGCGTCAAGATCGTCGACGACGACGCCGGTGTGGTGGAGGTCCTCGGGCTTCATTGGTTCTCCTGTGTCGTCGCGCTCTTGATCTCCTGCTCCAGCCATTGCACCTCGCTGAAGTTCTCACGTCCGCTGGCACTCAGAAGCTGCTGCAGCGCAGTCCGTTTCACCTGCGACGCGGCCGGATCTCCAGGTGTGTGGGTAAGCGCGATGTCGGCCAAGTGCAACGCGTGCAATGCGCGGCCTTGTTCCGCGTGCGCCTGGGCGCGCTCGGTCAGTGCAGTCGTCCCGCCCGCCAACTCGATGATGTCCGGCCACACCGACGACGCGGGGACGTCGTAGAGCTCGGTCGTCGATTCGTAGCGGAACCAGCCGACGTGTTCTTCCCAGATGGCGCGCACGATCCACGGCACCTTCCCATGCACCTGCGGCAGCGTGAGCTCGGCAGGCAGCGTGACGTCGCGCATCAACGTCCACATGTCGGCGCCCGAATTCATCCCGTCGATCGTGCGGTCGCGCAGATACGCCGTCGCGTCGCGCACCTTGGACATCGTTTGGGCGATCTCGTCCGCTCCGCGGAAGACGTCGTGTCCGTTGATCAGTGTGTCGGGCTCGAGTCCGATCACTCGGTCGACAGAGTGGATGAATTGCATTGCGCTGCGGATCTTGTCGCCGCGCAGCGTGTACAGATTGGGCACATGGCCGAAGAACGGCCCCATCAAGTTGCCTATGAACGCGATTCGGTGCTCGGGCATCCACACGGCGGACGCGTCTGTGGTCTCGCCCCCGGGCGTGGAGTAGAGCTCGAACCGACGCCCGCCGAGTTCGAACGCATGGCTGTCGATGAAGGTTGTGGTGAGTACCGGCTCCGGCGGCAGCTCCATGGCCGTCGCGTCCACGTCCATGAACGCGCCCCACAGCGTCATGATCCGTCGTGCATAGAACGGATGTAGGCGGCGCCAATACTCCCGTACATCGCTGTGGTTCGCCTGGGCCACCGTGTCGGCGCCCGGCTCGTTGAACAGATCCCAGCCACCCACGTGGTCGGGATGACCTTGGGTGAACGTGATGACCCGCAATGGACCCTTGCTCACCCTGGCGAACCGCGCCTTGATCTCAGCGGCTTCGAAGTCGGTGCCGGTGTTGATCAGCACGTCGCCCTCCGGCGTCGTCACCAGGTAGCTGTTGGCAATGTTCTTCGACATGAAGATGCCGTCGTCAAGGTCTACGGCGTCTTGAGCACCGTCTCCTTGTTTAACAAGTTCGTCGAGTGATGGCGGCATTCGGGTTCGACCTCTCAGAATTGCTTCCTTGATAACCTAACATTTGTTCTCTACGGCCGTATAGTCTCGTCCGACATGACGACTTCTCGGCGATCATCGACCGCACCCGCCATCGACGATCTCATCACCCGCGCCTCCGAGCGGGCCGGGCTCGACGACTTCGGTAGCGACTCGTGGCGGGAAGGTTTGAATCTGCTTGTCGAAACGATCGAATCCGCGCCCGGGGTCAACGAGGGCGGGCGGGACTACCTCTACGGCCAGTTCGTCGACGCGCTGTGGAACCGGCTGCGCATTGTGGACTACCTCAACGTCCACCCGGAAGTCGCGCAGGAAAAGGTCGACCGACCGCTCGTCGTGCTCGGGCTGCCGCGGACAGGTACGTCGCTGGCGAGTTATCTGCTGGACCAGGATCCGCAGCGGCGGTCGTTGCTGACGTGGGAGGCCGAAGATTCGGTGCCGCCGTCGACCCCGGACACGTTGCGGTCGGATCCGCGTTGTCTGAAGAAGAAGGCCGAACTCGACGTGCTCGCCGAAGGCCTGAAGGCGGCGAACATCCCGATGATCCACTGGGACGAGGCCGACGGACCGACGGAGTGCGTATTCGTCCAGAACCAGGACTTCAAGGCGTATCTCTGGGAGGCCTTCATGCCGACCAGCGCCTACGCCGACTGGCTGCTCGAGACCGACATGTCGAGCGCCTACCAATGGGAGAGGTCGGTCTTGCAGCTTCTTCAGTCGCGGTCACCCGGCACGTGGTCGCTGAAGATGCCTTCGCATGCGGTGCACATCGAAACGCTGCTGGCTGAATTCCCAGACGCTCGCATTGTGTGGGCCCACCGGGACCCGATCAAGTCCACCGCATCCTTTCTCCGGCTGAACTACCTCTCGCGTGCGGTGCTCGGAGCCGAGATTGACGTCGATGAGATCGTGCCGAATGTGCTGCGTCAGCTACACGAGCACGTCAGCAGGCCGCTGCAGACCCGTCGCCGCATCGGCGACGACCGCTTCTTCGACCTGCATTACGCAGAGCTTCTGCGTGACCCGGTCGGCGTCATGCGATCGCTGTACGACTGGGCCGGAGACGAGCTCACTTGGTCCACCGAGCAGGCGATGCTCGACTGGCTGAACCGACACCCGCAGGACCGCTTCGGTGTGCAGTCCTACTCGCTCGACGGCGCGGGGGTGACGTCCGCCGATCTGGAACCGGTGTTCGCCGAATACCTTGACGTGTTCGACATCGAGATGGAAGGCGAAGCATCGTGAAGGCAGCGGTGACGACAGAGGACCACGGGTTCGAGCTAGTCGAGGTACCCGATCCGGTGCCGGGTCCAGGCGAACTCGTCATTCGCGTCGCGGCGTGCGGCGTCTGCGGTTCCGACATCAAGGCTCAGCCCTTCATGCCCGCAGGCATGGTCATGGGTCACGAGTTCGGCGGTGACATCGTCGCCGTCGGATCCGATGCGGGTGACTGGCACGAGGGAACCAATGTGGCCGTCCTGCCCGTGGTGTCCTGTGGATCCTGCCGATATTGTGCGGACGGCGTCGTATCGCATTGTGCGCAAACGCGCTATATCGGGATGGGGCCAGACGGAGGCGGGTTCGCCGAACTGGCCCTCGTCCCCGCCCGGCACGCATTCGCGCTTCCCGACGACGTGACAAAAAGCCATGCAGCGTTGGTCGAACCGTTCGCGGTCGGGTTGCACGGCGTCCGCAGCGCCGAAGTCCGCGAAGGCGAGGACGTCCTCGTCGTCGGCGCGGGCGGGGTCGGCCTCACCACGGTCGCGTGGGCGCATGCGGTCGGTGCGCGACGCGTGACGGCGGCCGATCCCGATCCGAAGCGCCGCGAGTTGGCAGGGCGGATGGGCGCGACCGATGTCGTGGCCTCGGTTGCCGAGGCTGACGTGGCTGGTTATGACGTCGCGCTGGAATGCGTTGGGCGACCAGAACTTCTGCAGGCATGCCAGGCGGCCGTCCGCCCATGCGGACGCATCGTGATCTCCGGCGCATGCGCAGAGCCGACGGCGATCGAGCCGATCACCGCCCTGCTCAAAGAACTTACGATCCGCTACTCCGTCTGCTACACACCGAGCGAATTCCGTGAGGTGATAACCGCTTTCAGCACCGGCGCGGTCGACCCGACCGTCGTGATCGGACCGGCGTTCGGGCTCAACCAAATAGCCGAAGCCTTCGATCTGGTCCGCGACACGGCGGCGTACGGCCGGGTCCTCGTGACGCCGACGTGATCAGTCGGCGTTCTTGATACGAGCGTGCTCGGCGGCGACGCCCGCGATGACCGCATGGAGATAGCCCTCGAGTTTCTTCGGGTTCTCCAGCCGCGCCAGCCCGTTGGAGAGGCGGAACAGAAATCCACCGAGAAACGTCACGACCGCGAACGCCTGCTCTCTGATGAGCTCCACATCAGGCGGAACGCCCGCCGGCTGAAGCTGCGCCACCGCGGCTTCGCTGATCGCGACAAACTGATCCATCAACTGCTGGAACACCTCGCTCAGTTCCGGATCGCGGGCGGCCATCATTTGGAGTTCGAACCGCGCACGCGCACGTGAACGCTCGGGTTCGACCGCCGTGCGCATCGCCTGTTCGGCCAAATGCGACAGCAGCGATTCCGCCTTGTCATACTCAGCGCCCCTGACCTCGTCCAACGCCGCGGTGAAGTCGGCTACGTCGAGCTCAACGACCCGATTGGTCACCCCGTGCAGCAACGCGGACCTGGTCTGGAAATAGAACGATGTGGTGCCGTCGGCGACACCGGCCCTGCGGTCTACGCGAAGGTGAGTCACGCCGCGCGCGCCGTCCTCCGCCAGCAGCTCGATCGCTGCATCACACAGCTCGCGCCGCCTCTGCTCGGCATTCGGCTTTCTTCTCATCGCGGTCTGCAAAGTCTAACCAGCGTTTCGGGCTCCGCCGACCATCGCGCACGGCGATCCGGATCGGAATAGGCGAACGACTTATGACCCCCGGTCGCCACGCTTTGCGACTAGGGGGCGGGTGTAGGAGGGGTCGCTGCGGTCGTGGGCGGCCCCCTTGACGTCGGTGAGCATGGCGAGGACCTCATCGGTGATGAACGACTGGGATTCAGCAGTCCATTCCGCGACGCACACCCGATCGACGATGGCCCAGCGACCGTCCCGGCGTTCCAGACGGTCGACGTATCGACCGCCGGAAAGCGTTATGTGGTTGGCGGGTTCGCGGTCGGTTCCGACGAACAAATAGTAGGTCTCCGCGTGGGCCTCGTCGCCATTGAGCTCAACGGTGTGATTAAGCAGGTAGTGCTGGTAACGCGTCTGCGTCGAGTGGTAGGCGAATGCCCAATCGATGAAATCCTCAACCGGACCGACGAATCCGACGTGATCATCGATGGCGTCGTCGTGATACGCCGACCGGAGAAGTTCGCGGTCACGTCTGTCCATTCCGCGGGCGTAGCGCTGGACGCAGTCGTGTATCTCGGCCCGGTCCGTCAGTTGCCGGAGCTGTCCGCGTAGATCGGCGTCCGTCACGATTGGTCCTCCAGATTCCAGCCGTTGTAGGCGACGACTTCGTCGAGTGGTCGCCGCGGCGCGGGCTTGAATTCATGTTCGGTGCGCAACCTCGCGACCGGTAGCAGGCAGCCCTGTACATACGAATCAGGAATGCCGAGCAGTTCGCGCACCTCCTTCTCGTGTTGCAGGTGCAGCGTAGTCACGCAGGTGCCGTAACCGCGGGTGTGCAGCGCGAGCTGAAAATTCCATACGGCGGGATAGATCGAACCGTAAAGCGTTGCCTGATAGAACGATTCGTCTCCATCTGCACGTGGCAGGTACGGCTCGTAGCAGGGGATCACCATCACGGGTATCTCTGAGAGGTGCTCGACCAGCCACTCCGTGGAGCTCATCAGCCGGCCTTCCGGGGTTCCCGCGGGCATGAAGCCGGCGATCAGTTGCCCACCGACCTTGCCCAGATACGCCTTGCGGTAGAGGTCAGCTATCGCTTGCCGTAACCCGGGCTCGGTGATGACTAACCAGCGCCACGCCTGCTGGTTGGACCCATTGGGCGCCTGCAACCCGATCCGCAAACAGTCACAGATCTCGTCGAGCTCAACCGGTGTCTCCAGGTCCAGCGACTTGCGTGCGGACCGAGTGGCCGTGAGCAGCTGATCGACGTCCATGGCCGGCGGCTCAGGTCGGCAGTTTCGCGGCCAGATCCAGCACACTGACCGTGTCGGTGCCGGTTTTCTTCAACCGCTCCGAGGAGCGGAAGCCGAGGTCGACGTCCTTTGCCTGGGCGCGCAGTGCGTCGACGGCGCGGAGTACGGCCAGGCCGAGTTCTTTGTCCTGGGCGCGCGCGAAGTACTGTCCGCAGAACTGCGGATACGACGGGAAGTTCAACGCCGCGGCCACCCCGTTGGCGTTCATATCGCGGATCCGCTCGTGGATGTTGTAGCAGCCCTCCCGGATCCCGAAAGTTTCGTGGGCTCCGCGCCGTACTCGTCCGGACGGCGACCCGCGACGGCGTTAGGGCCGACGTTGGTGGCCTCCTGGCCCTCGAAAACCCATGCGTCGGTGCCGTCTTCGCGCTGGATCAGCTTGGGCACATCCTCCTTGTACTTCGCCGGTATGTGGTCGGCGAACATATCTGGCGGCTCGACGAGATGATCGTCGACCGACACCGAGACAAGGTCGTTCATATTCATGACTGCACTCCTAGTGTTTCGGCGGTTCTGGGAAGGTGACGTCCGCGTTCTCGGGCATCGCGCTGATACCGCGTCGATCGCAGAGCTCCAACACTTCGTCGACGATCGAGCCCGGCACGATGAATTTGTCGGTTGACGACACCTCGTCCATATGGGCGTCGATGTCCTCCGCGGTCGGTTCGCTGTCGGCGTCCGCCAACCAGCCCTCGCTGAGCCCGACGAAGACCCGTGCGTAGCGTCCTGCGCACGCCGAGTAGTTGCGATGGGTGACCGTGCATGCCTTGCTGGCGAGAAAGGTCACCAGCGGCACTACGAGCTCGGGCCGAATCGCCCGCATGAACTCCGATTCGGTGAGGAACTTCTCGTCACCGACAGTCTCGGTGACCATTCGCGAGAAGCCGGTGGGCATAACGGAATTAGCGAGGACCCCATGGGCCTCGCCCTCGATAGCGATCACGTTGGTCAAACCCACCAGGCCGGCTTTCGCTGCCGCGTAGTGGGCCTCCATCGGCTGGCCGAAGATCGCAGCGGATGACGAGATGAACACGAATCGGCCACCGCCGTTGGTCTTCATCACGCGGTAAGCGGGCTGGGAAAGATGGAACGCGCCGTCGAGATGGACGCGCAGCATTCGGCTCCAGTCGTCGAACGAAAGGTCCTCGAACGCCACGGTTCCGAAGATGCCGGCATTGCTGACCACGGCGTCGAGCCGCCCGAACGCATCGACAGCAGCGTCGACGATCGCTTGGCCGCCCTCGGGGTTGTCGACCGAATCGTAGGAGGCGACGGCCCTGCCGCCGGCCTGCTCGATCTCCTTGACTACCTCGTCGGCAACACCGGAATCGGTACCAGTGCCGTGCATGCTGCCGCCGATGTCGTTGACCACCACCGCCGCACCTCGCCGCGCCAGATCGAGGGCGTACAGGCGGCCGAGCCCGCGACCCGCGCCGGTCACAATCGCGACTTGGCCGGCATAGTCGATCATGGTGCAATACTGGTTAATTCGCGGTGTTCGTTGCCGTTGGCCGCGACGGTCGCACCCAGCTGTTGCAAGTATTGCCCGGGGCTGCCGAGGAATCGGCTAAAGCTCAGCAGGCGTTTCAGGTAGAGCTGAGCGTCGTGTTCCCAGGTGAACCCAATGCCGCCGAAGACCTGGATGGCCTGGTCGCCTACGGTGGCCAGCCGCCCAGAGAACGCCTTCAGGCGTAGCGCGGCGCGGTGGCGCTCTGCGCGATCCGCGTCGTCCGCAGCCCACAGCGCGTACAGCACACCGCTGCGCGCCAACTCCACCGTTTCGTACATGTCCACACACAGATGCGCAACCGCCTGGAAACTCCCGATGGGAGAACCGAATTGACGGCGCACCTTTGCGTACTCGATGGTCATCCCGAGAACCTGTCGGGCGGCACCGAGTGCGTCGGCCGCCCACGCTATGAGCATGTCGTCGATGAGCGCCTCGGCGGTCTCAGCCGAACCGGTCGCCACGACGTGTGTTGGAGCGTCCTTGAATACGACCTGGAAAGTCTTACGAGACCGGTCGATTCCCGCGTCCTCGACGATTTCGACGCCGTCCCCAGATGTCGGCACCGCCAGCAGTTCTGGCCGGGAATCGTCACCCGCTAACACCAGCAGTGTGTCAGCGGCCGCGGCGTCGGGCACCTGGCCGAGTGCGCCGCTGAGCACGGCGTGCCCGTCGCGGTGGACGACGGTAGAAATCGTGTCGCCTGCCGTGGGAAGCGCGACAGCGGCGATCCGCGACCCCGCGGCCAACCCGGCCAACAGCTCGGCGACCGCGGTGTCCTGGTTGTCGGTGCCGAAACGAAGCAAGGCCCGTGGCGCGGCGACCGCGCTGGACAGCCACGGACCCGGGTGAAGTGCGGCGCCTAACTCCTCGCAGACCAAGCCGGCTTCGGTCATCGACATGCCCTCGCCGCCGTGGTCCTCCGGAACCAGCAGTCCTGTTGCGCCGAGGTCGGCCAGGCCGCGCCAGACGGCGTCGGTGGTGCCCGTCGGATCGTCGAGCATCGGGCGCACATGCCCCGGGATGCTCGCCCTTTCGGACAGGAACCGTCGCACGGTGTCTCGAAGCGCCAGTTGTTCGTCGCTGAGTTCCAGATTCATGAGCGAGGCAACCCGAGCACGCGTTGGGCGGTGATGTTCTTGTTGATCTGGGTGGTGCCGCCCGCGATGGTGAGCGCGTGTGACGTCAGCCGGAACTCGTCCCACCGGCCACCGGCGGCCCCGGGGTCCAGTGCGTCGAACGCCAGTGCGGCCAGATCTTTGCCGATTTCGCCCCACACGGACTTGGCGAGGCTGGCGGTGGCGAACGCGTCGCCGCCGTGCATCCCGGCCGAAATCGACCGCTGGCACAGCACCTCGAGGTTCTTGATCCGTACGTCGAGTTCGCCGAGCCGGCGCAGTGTAGCCGGATCGTCGAGCGGGGTGCCGTTGTCGCTGCCCGCGAGATCTGCCGCGAGGTCGCGGAGCCGGACCTGCATCTCGGCGTAGAGCCGGGCCGCCGCAGCGCGTTCGAAACTCAACGTGGTGGTGGCCACCTGCCATCCCTTGTTCAGCGGACCGAGCAGTGCGTCAGCAGGTACTCGCACATCGTTGAAGAAGACCTCTGCGAAATCGGCGTCGCCGTTGAGCGTGACGAGCGGGCGCGCCTCGATCCCAGGTGACGACATATCCACGATCAAGCACGAAATGCCTTTGTGCTTTGGTGCTTCCGGGTCGGTCCGCACATACAACTGACACCAGTCGGCACGGTGTCCCAGCGAGGTCCAGATCTTCTGGCCGGACACCACGAAGTCAGATCCGTCGCGAACCGCCTTGGTGCGCAACGACGCCAGGTCGGATCCGGCTTCCGGCTCGGACATCCCCTGGCACCAGATGTCGTCGGCGCGCAGCATGCGGGGGAGCAACGAGCTCTTCTGCCCTTCGGTGCCGTACTGCATGATCGCCGGCGCGATGTTGTTGATGCCGATGATGTTGAGCGGCACGGGAACGCGCGCTCGCGTGGTCTCTTCGGCATACACGAGCTGCTCGAGCGGCGTCGCACCGCGCCCGCCGTACTCCCTGGGCCACGACACCGCCGCCCAGCCGGCGTCGGCCACCATTGCATTCCATGTGCGCAGCGTCTCGAACGCGGCGTCATCGGTGCCACGCCTGGGGCTGTTTTCAATCACCTCGTTAGTCAGATGCGCTGACAACCACGCTCGCAGCTCCTTGCGGAACCGTTCCGCCTCTGGCGGGTACGAGAAATCCACGTTCTCCGGACGACCTCATTCGATTGACTCCAGTTGGACCGGACTCTACGGTGGAACAGATATTTGGTCAACCGAGTCCAGGGGTGCGGAGGTGGTGCGTGGCCGACGACGATCGCGAGCGGTTGCAGGGGTTGAGCATGTTGGCCTCGGCGCTCGCCGGCCGACCGGTGGCGGTCGCGCCACTTGAGCCGGGCGAGCCGGCATGGACCGATGGCGAGACGATCTTCGTCGATCACTCGGCACGCTCCCGCGCCAACCTCGAGTCGGTGGCAGTGCAGGCGTCTCTGATTGCGGCAGGCAGCCTGGCTCCCGATGTCGTTGGTCCGATGGTCCGCCATCCGCGCCTGGCCAGGAGGTATCTCGCTATTGAGGGGCATAGGGCGCTTGTCGCGAACGGAGACCTGCTGCCCGGGGTGCTTGGTTCGATGGCCGATCGTGATGTGGCCCGTCGTAGCGACTCGGCCGCCATGTCGCTGTCGATCGCATCTGGCAATGGCGCGCTCGACGATGCACCCGTTGGATTCGGTGTCATCCGTGGGAAGAAGGTGCTAGCCGCCAGCAGCCGTGCGGCCAAGAACGTGGACCACGAGACGCCGGCACATATGCCGCGAAAACAGAGCGCCAAAGAGGAGCTCGAGGAACTCGACGACGGAGAGGTCGACGACACCGACGATCCGGACCTGTTTAGCAGCCCTGTCGGCGGTGGTGGCTTCATCGGCAAGTGGTTGAAGAAGATGCTGTCGTCGGTGCGGAAATCGGACCGCAGCGGCGGGGGGCCGCCGGGCGCGGATGCGCCGACGCATCGCACCAATTCGGCGAACCGCGGTGCATACGCTGTGTCGTCGACGGCCTCCGCCTCGGACGAGGACGTCGCCGATGTCAAATCCGACGGCTTCACGTACCCGGAATGGGACGCCAATCGCAAGCGCTACCGACCCGACTGGTGCACGGTGCGCGAGGTCGAGCCGAGAATCAAGGCTTCAGCGACGCAAGCCATCGACGGTGCCATCGGTGTGCGGCGCCCGCTCGCGCGACTCGGCATGGGCCTTCATCGCCGGCACCGCCAGTCGCAGGGCGACGACATCGACATCGATGCCGCTGTCGAGGCGAGGGTGGAGGTGAGGGCCGGGTCGGTGCCGGATGAAGCGGTCTACCTGGACAGCTTGCGCAGACGCCGCGACCTGTCTGTGCTGCTGTTGCTCGACGTCTCGGGTTCGGCGGCCGAGCCGGGCACCCTCGGGCGCACCGTGCACCAGCAACAGCGCGAGGTGGTCGCGAACCTCACCGTCGCACTTCACGACCTCGGCGACCGGGTGGCGTTGTACGCCTATTACTCGCAGGGCCGCTCGGCGGTGAACTTGGTGCCCGTCAAGCGGTTCAACGACCACCTCGACGCGCGGGTGATCCGGCAGCTCAACAGCCTGGAACCGGGAGCGTACTCGCGGTTGGGGGCTGCCATTCGGCACGGCTCGGCCGTCTTGGAGTCCAGCGGAGGTACGTCGCGCCGACTGCTGGTCGTGCTCTCCGACGGTCTGGCCTACGACCACGGCTACGAGCGTGCCTACGGCGCCGCCGATGCGCGCCGCGCGTTGACCGAGGCCCGTCGCCGTGGCACTGGCTGTGTGTGCCTAACCGTGGGTGCGGGCACCGACGTGGCGTCGCTGCGCAAGGTTTTTGGCAGTGCGGCACATGCGACCATCGCGCGTCCCGATCAACTCGCCGGCATGATCGGGCCGCTATTTCGTTCGGCTCTGCGCTCCGCGGAGGTTCGGCGGCGGGTGGCGTGACGGGCATTTTGGTCGGTTCGAGTTGGCCTGATGTCATGTCCCAGAATGCAGTTGGGATCCGAGGCATATCCAACGGCGACAAATTGGACGTCCTTGAAACAAACATCTGTTCCGGGTTACGCTACAGCCACCGCAGCGCGGCGGATGACGGAAGGGAAGCCATGTCTGGTGCCAGAGACTGTCAGACCAACCCCGGCGAAGGTACCTTGTGAAGGCCAACGAGTCCGGCCTCACATACCCGAACGGCGCGATTCCTCAAGTGTCCGCAGAACGTCCGTATTACCAGCCAGTGGGCAACGAGGAAACAGTCTTCAAGGCGGCATATCGCCAGGGCCTGTCGCTGGTCCTGAAGGGACCCACCGGTTGCGGCAAGACTCGCTTCGTCGAGGCGATGGCCCATGATCTCGGCCGGCCCCTGATAACCGTCGCATGCCACGACGACCTAACCACCGCCGACCTGGTTGGCCGATACCTGCTGCGGGGTGACGAGACGGTCTGGGTCGACGGTCCGCTCACCAGGGCCGTACGCGAGGGGGCAATCTGCTATCTCGACGAGGTGGTCGAGGCACGGCAGGACACCACCGTGGTTCTGCATCCCCTCGCGGATTACCGGCGGCAATTGCCGATCGAACGCCTTGGCATCACGCTGGAAGCGGCGCCGGAATTCGGCCTGGTGGTGTCGTACAACCCCGGCTACCAAAGTGTCCTGAAGGACCTCAAGGACTCCACCAGGCAACGGATGGTCGCGATCGAGTTCGGGTTCCCCGCGCCCGATGTCGAGGAGGGCATCGTTGCGCACGAGTCCGGCGTGGATCACGCGACGGCTGCCGAGCTGGTGCGGTTCGGTCAGGCGATTCGTCGACTCGAGACCGGGGGACTGCGCGAGGTCGCGTCGACGCGCGTGCTCATCGCTGCGGGCCGGCTCATTGCGGAGGGGCTTACCGCCCGCGATGCCGCCAGAGCCGCGATCGCAGGGCCGCTAACCGACGACGCATCGGTGGGGCGGGGTCTCAACGAGATGATCGATGTCTATCTAGGGGCGTCGGACGACGTCGGATGATTGACGCTGCTCAGCGTCCCCGCTAGGGTCTGAACAAATATTAGGTCGACCCCCAGGGAGGTCACGTGTCCTACGAGAGCACTGCTGAGCCGATCAAGGTCGGCTACCTGATGGACTTCACCTTGCCTCCGGGCTTCCCGGAGGATCTGTATGCCTCTTTCACCCAGACCTTCGAACTGCTCTTCGAAGAGGCTTTCGAGCAAGGTCTGATGGACCGCCCCGTCCAGATGATCTACCGCGAGGTGGAAGGGCTACCAAAGGGCTCGGTGAAGTCGGTCATCGATGCGTTCGGCGAACTCGTCGACGAGGGCTGTCTGGTGGTATTCGGCCCGCACATCACCGACAACGCTGTGCCGTGCAAAGAGGCGATCGAGGAACGGTTCAAGGTCCCGGCCATCAGCGTCACCGGCACCGACGACTGGCTGGGGGAATGGACGTTCGCGTTTCCCCAGGGATCGATGACCGATGAGCCGATCTTCCTCGCGGACCTCGTGGCCAAGCGCGGCTTAACCGAGATCGGTGTCCTCGTCGAGCAGAACCTGATCGGTGAGAGCTATCTGAAGAATCTGCGAAGTGCTTGCAGACGCAAGGGCATTCGCATCGTCGCGGAGGCCGCGATCGCACAGACCGCGCAGGACATCAACGACGCGGTGCGAACTCTGCATGACGCCAAGGCCGAGGCGATCGTCCATCTCGGCTTCGGCTTCGGCATCGTGTTCATCAACCCAGCGCTCGAGGCCGTCAACTGGGACCCGCCGCGGTTCACCACCACCGCGTTCCAGAACGCGTGGGTCAACCCGATCATGTGGAACGCGTTCATGGGCTGGACCGGGATCGACCAGTACGACGAAGGCAACGCGGTCGGACAGGCGGTCCTGGACCGCTACGCGAAGAAGTACAACGGCAGTCGTCCCGAATTCTGCGTGACGGCAGTGAACTTCGATGTCGCCGGGACTCTGGTTCGTGCATTCACCGACTCACATCCGTTGAGCCCGCGCGGGGTCAAGGAAGCGCTGGAGCGCGTGAAGATGATGCCCGCCGCGTCAGGTGCCCCCGGAACCCGGGTGTCCTTCGGCAAGTGGACCCGCCGCGCCTGGATGGGCGCCGGCTACCTGGTCGCCCGAACGCTTGATGCCGACGGCACCAACTCGCACTTAGTTGATCGCTTCGGAGAGGAAGACTGATCGATGACCACCCAGGAATCCACACCACCCGGTTCACAGTCCGATACTCGGGCTGATTCGAAAGGGGGGTCGCGCACCGGCCCGAACTGGGGCCGAGTGATTTCGCTGTTTGCTTGGCTCGGCTTCCTCGGGTTGTTCGCCGCCGTCGGGCGCTGGGACGTCGACCCGCGGGTGGCCAACCCGAACGTCGAGGGACGGCCCCGTCCGGTCGGGTTCCTGACGGGATTCGATCACTGGCAAGTCATCCCGCAGGTCGGCGCTTTGATCATGGTCGTGGTGCTGACGATCGTCTTCATCCGTGGCTGGCGGAAAAACCCCGGCAGCCCGGTGCTGTTGATGGTCCTTGTCACGACGCTGATCGTGTGGCAGGACCCGATCATGAATTGGTCGCCGTACGCGGTCTATAACCCGATGTTGATGCACTGGCCGGAATCCTGGCCTCTGATCATGATGTCGCCGACCGTTGAACCCTTCATCGTGTTCGGATACGTGACGTTCTACTTCGGCCCGTACTTCCCGGCGATCTGGATTCTTCGCAAGTTGCAGGCGAAGCGCGGTCCGGAAGCGTTCGTCACCCGGCACCCGCTGATCAGCTTGGGTGCGCTGGTGCTGGTGATCGGCTTCATCTTCGACGCCATTCTGGAGATCAGCTTGGTGCGCACGGGGCTGTACATCTACTCGCAGGCGATCCCGTTCGGCACGTTGTTCCCTGGCACCACCTTTCAATTCCCGCTGATCTGGGAGTCGCTGTCGGTGACCTTCGTGATGATCCCGGCAGCGATCCTCGTCTACCGCGACGACACGGGGAAGTCGGTGGCGGAGAAGCTCGCCGCGAAGGCGAAGCTGTTCCCCACCAAGCCGGTGCTCGGCACGTTCCTGGTGATGTTCGCGATCATCAACGTGTCGTACTTCGCCTACGGCGGGTGGTTCTGGGCTATCAAGGCAAGTGGGCTGGCCACGTCGGTCGCGTGCCCGTGGCCTTACCCCGAGGCCAAGGTGTACGACCCGCAGGGCTACTACGAGAAGGCCGGTGCCGAGGGACCGTTCTCGGTCGGGAAGTGGTCCACATGGCAGCAGGGTCTGCCGGACGGGCGCCCTGACGTCGAGCCGCCGCCGCCGGGCGAAGGCGCGTGTGCGACTGAGAGTCAGAATGGCTGACCCGCGCGGCTTCGATGAGCGCTCGCGCGAAGAGAAGACGGTCGTCATCACGGGTGCGTCTCGAGGGCTCGGCTTCGCGTCGGCCTTGCGCCTTTATCGCGAGGGGTGGCGCGTGGTCGCGGCGATGCGCGCCCCCGATCGCGGAATGCCGTTGTTGCGCAAGGCGACAGGGGCGGCCGAGGACGACGATCGGCTGATCGGCGTTCAGCTCGACCTGATGGACTCGGCGTCGGTCTCCGCCGCCGCCAAGGCGATCGAAGAAGGTGTGGGGGCGCCATACGCGCTTGTGCATAACGCCGGAATCTCCGCTGCCGGAATGGTGGAGGAAACCGACATGCAGTTGTGGGAGAACATGTTCGCCACCCACGTCCTGGGCCCCGTCGCGCTTACCAAGGAGTTGTTGCCATCGATGCGCGCCGCGGGCAAGGGCCGCATTGTGCTGGTCTCCAGCGCCGGTGGCGTGCGCGGTCAGCCGGGCATCGCTGCGTACTCGGCAGCCAAGGGCGCGCTGGAGCGGTGGGGTGAGTCGATGGCGGGCGAGATCGCGCCATTCGGACTCGGAGTCACCATCCTCGTGACCGGCACGTACGACACCGACATCATCACCGATGCCGGAACCACTGACGACCGCGACTTCGCCGGGCCCTACGCCCGGTTGCATACCACCATGAACACCCGAGGTCGGTTCGCTGTCAGTTTCGCGCGGCCACCGGAGAAATTCACCGACGGCTTGGTGAAAGCGCTCGACGATCGCGGGGCGTTTCGCCGCCATGGCGTTGGGCCTGACGCGTCGATGCTGTTGGCGTCGAACCGGTTCCTGCCGTCGACCGGGATGCATCACATGTCCCGGCTGGTCATGGGAATCCCCAGGCAGGGGGCGATGCGTGACGGCGCATGGCCTTTGACTGGTGCACAGCAGGCGATGGTTCTGGCGGCCAAGGTGATTCCGAAACCGCTGATGCAGCGCCTGGCTGACCGAGCGGCGAGACGAGCGGCCGCCCGCAAGCCGTCCGAGCAAGGGAGCGAGAGCAATGGCTGAGCCCAAAGCGCCCTACGAGGCGCGAATGATGATCGACGGCAAGCTCGTCGACGGTGAGGCGGGAACCTTCACCAACATCAATCCCGCCAACGAGGATGTGCTCGGCGAGGTCGCCGACGCTTCGGCGGCCGATATGCACCGGGCGATCGACGCGGCCCGCCGATCGTTCGACGAGACCGACTGGTCGACCAACCATCAGCTGCGCAAGCGGTGTCTCGAACAACTCCACGAGGCGATCGAGAGCGAACTGGAAGAGTTGCGCGAGGAGCTCATTCGGGAAGTCGGCTGTCCTCGGGCGGTCACGCACGGACCCCAGTTGGACGCCCCTCTCCAAGACGGCCTGAAGTACCCGGCGAAGCTCATCGAAACCTTCCCGTGGGAGACCGATCTCGGCGATGCGTTCGTCTCGCTCACCGGCCGGATGACCCGCCGCAAGGTATGGCACGAACCGGTCGGGGTGGTCGGTGCCATCGTGCCCTGGAACTTTCCGTTCGAAGTCACCATCAACAAACTCGCTCAGGCGTTGGCGACCGGGAACACCGTGGTACTCAAGCCGGCACCAAACACACCGTTCAACGCGACGAGGCTAGGGCGGCTGATCGCCGAAAAGACCGATATCCCAGCGGGTGTGGTCAATGTCGTCACCGCATCCGATCACTTCGTCGGCGAAGAGCTGACCCTCTCGCCGAAGGTCGACATGATCTCGTTCACCGGTTCCACGGTGGTCGGCAAGCGCATCATGGAAAAGGGCGCCGCGACCATGAAGCGGCTGTTTCTCGAACTCGGCGGGAAATCGGCGACGATCGTGTTGGAGGATGCCGACTTCAACACCGCTTGTCTTATCGGCATCGGTCCGCTGATGCACGCCGGTCAGGGTTGTGCGGCGCCCACCCGCATGCTGCTGCCGCGCTCACGCTACGACGAAGGCGTGACCATCCTCAAAGGCATCTACGAGAACATGGCAGCCGGCGATCCGCAGGACCCTGGCACCATTTGCGGCCCCGTCATCTCTGGTAAGCAGCAGGAACGCATCCTCGGATACATCCGAAAAGGTGTCGACGAAGGAGCGACGATGCTCGTCGGGAGCACCGAGGCGCCGAAGCAGTTCGACAAGGGGTTCTGGGTCAGCCCAACGCTTTTCACCGATGTCGACAACGCGATGACCATCGCGCAGGAGGAGATCTTCGGGCCCGTACTCGTCGTTATTCCCTACGAGGACGAAGAGGACGCGATCCGGATCGCCAACGACAGCGTGTACGGCCTTGCCGGAAACGTGATGTCGAGCTCGCTGGACCGGTCGCTCGCGGTCGCGCGCCGGTTGCGTGCCGGATTCATCGGGTTGAACGGCACCGCCGGGTATGGCGCGGACGTGCCGTTCGGCGGTTACAAGGACAGCGGTGTCGGACGCCAGAACGGCCTCGTGGGGTTCAGTCAATACACGGAAGTCAAGTCGGTCTCCTATCCGGCCGACGAATAGGGAGTTCAACCATGGAACAGCTTTTCGACGATCTTGAAGATTTCGGGTCGTTCGACGACGCGATATCCGGTGACGTGCGTGATCCGTATACGGAACTGGCGCGGCTACGACGCGAGGAGCCCGTTCAGCGCCTCGAGACCTCAGGGATGTTGCCCCATGAGGAATCGTTGCCGATGTTCATCGTGTATCGCCACGAGGAAGTGCAGCAGATGCTGCGGGACAACGAGACGTTCTCGTCGTCGGGCGTCATCGCGGCGTTCGGCCCGGTGTTGGGCGACCGCGTGATGCTCGGGATGGACGAGCCGGTGCACGGCCGGCTGCGCTCGCTGGTGCAAAAGGCGTTCACTCAGAAGGCATTGTCGCGGTGGGAAGACGAGCTTGTCGGGCGCGTGGGGAACAGCTTGATCGACAAGTTCGCTTCGAAGGGTAAGGCCGACCTGGTGAAGGAGTTCACCTTCGACTACCCGAGCCAGATCATCGCGGGTCTCCTTGGCCTGCCCGAGAAGGATTACCCGCAGTTCCAGCGCTGGTCCATATCGCTGCTGAGCTGGCTCATGAACCCGGAACGCGGCCTTGCGGCGTCGGCGGCGTTGTGTGACTACTTCGCGCCGATCCTCGAGGCGCGCCGCGCCGAACCGAGGGACGACCTGATCAGCGCACTGGCGGCGGCCGAGATCGACGGGGAGAAGCTCGAGGACGAGGAAATCTTTTCGTTCCTCCGGCTGCTGTTGCCCGCGGGTGTCGAGACGACATACCGGTCGCTGGGAAGCCTGCTCTTCGCGCTGTTGTCGGATCCCGCGCAGTTGGACGCTATCCGCGCCGATCGGTCACTGCTGCCGCAGGCCATCGAAGAGGGAGTGCGGTGGGAGGCGCCGCTGCTGACCATCACCCGCGTCGCCACGCGCGACACGGAACTGGGCGGTGTGCAGATCCCGGCCGGCGCGACGGTGATGCCGATGCTGGGGTCGGCGAACCGACAGGATGACCGCTACCCGGATCCCAACAAGTTCGACATCTTCCGTCAGGCCAAGGGAAATCTCGGCTGGGGTCATGGTGTACACGTCTGCCTCGGAATGCATCTCGCACGCCTCGAGATGCGTACTGCGATCAACCTGCTACTCGATCGACTGCCCAACCTGCGGATGGATCCCGACGGCGACGATCCGCACATCCGGGGGCAGGTGTTCCGCTCGCCGACGTCGCTACCGGTGCTGTTCGACCCCGCGTAGGACATACGTTGACGGAACTGCGCTTTGACGATCGGGTGGTGGTCGTCACCGGTGCCGTGGCGCCCCGCATGTGAGGCGGACGCCGAGTACGGACCTCAGTAACCAACGTTTCGTCTGCCTTGTACGGGTAGACGTGTCAGTCAACTAGGAGGCGCAATGAGCGATTTCGATTCGGTCGATTACTTCACCGATCAGTCACTTGTTCCCGACCCGTATCCCTACTTCGATTACCTGCGTTCGCAGTGCCCCGTCCAACATGCCACCCCTTACGGTGTCATGGCGGTGACGGGGCATCAGGAGGCGTTGGCTGCATACAAGGACGCGGCCTTCTCGTCGTGCGTTGCTGTGGCCGGCCCGTTCCCGCCGCTGCCGTTCACTCCAGAGGGCGACGACATCAGCGCGCAGATCGAAGAACACCGCGCGACGATCCCGATGGCTGAGCACGTCGTAACGATGGACGCGGGTGACCACGCAAAGACGCGGGGGCTGCTGAGCAAGCTCATTACCCCGAAGCGGCTCAGCGAGAACGAAGACTTCATGTGGCGCCTGGTCGACCAGCAGATCGACAAGTTCATCGATCGTGGTTCCTGCGAGTTCATGGAGGACTACGCGAAACCGCTCTCGATGTTGGTGATCGCCGATCTTCTCGGCGTTCCCAATGAGGACCACGGCGAGTTCAGGAGGGTACTGGGCAACGAGGTCGTCGGCAATGTGGAGAACGAGGAAACGGTCGCCCATAACCCGTTGGTGTGGCTGGACGATAAGTTCGCTTCCTATGTCACCGACCGTCGGCGCCAACCGCGCGAGGACGTGTTGACCGAACTGGCCGGCGCGACCTATCCGGACGGCTCGGTGCCCCCTGTCGACGAGGTCGTGAAGCTGGCGACGTTCCTCTTCGCGGCGGGCATGGAGACGACGACCAAGCTGCTCAGTACCGGGATGCGGGTGCTGGGCGAGCGTCCCGACATCCAACAGGCGCTTCGCGACAATCGCGCGCAGATCCCGGCGTTCCTCGAAGAGTCCTTGCGGATGGAGAGTCCAGTCAAGAGCCACTTCCGCCTGGCGCGCACCACGACGAGCATCGGTGAAGTGGAAATTCCCGCGGGCACGATCATCATGTTGCTTCCCGGCGCAAGCAATCGTGACCCGCGTAAGTTCGAGTGCCCGCACGAGTTTCGGCACGACCGTCGAAACGTCCGCGAGCACGTGGCTTTCGGGCGGGGTGCAC
Organism: Mycobacterium sp.; assembly: GCF_035697385.1. Lineage (GTDB taxonomy): Bacteria > Actinomycetota > Actinomycetes > Mycobacteriales > Mycobacteriaceae > Mycobacterium. Next base: position 30,002 of record NZ_DASSCY010000378.1, read on the forward strand.
ACTCATGCCCCGGTGCGCCACTGGCACGTGCCGAGGCGCGCATCTCGATGAACCGCCTGCTGGACCGGATGGCCGACATCAGAATCTCCGAGACAATGCACGGCCCTGCCGAGGACCGCAAGTACGAGTACGACCCGACGTTCATCATGCGGGGACTCAGCGCCTTGCACGTGGAGTTCGATCCTGTGTCCAATTCCTAACCACACCACCCATGTTCACGATGCGCTTCGATATGCGCACGCCGGCGTCGGGCGCACCGACACCGGCGCTGTACGACGCCGCGCTGGAGATGTGTGCATGGGCGGAGACCCGAGGCGCCGTCATGGCGGTGTTGAGTGAGCATCACGCAACCGCCGACGGCCACCTGCCCTCGCCTCTGATTCTCGCGTCGGCGATCGCCGCCCGAACCAAGGTGCTCAACATCCTGGTGGCAGCGGCGGTGCTGCCGTTGTACCACCCGGTGCGACTGGCCGAAGACATCGCCGTGCTGGACAACCTCAGCAACGGCAGGGTGTCCTACGTCTTCGGAATAGGCCACCGCCCAGAGGAATACGAACACATGGGCGTGGACGCTCGTCGCCGGGGACAGATCGCCGATGGTCACTTGGCACTCATCTTGGAACTGCTCAAGGGTGAGCCGGTCGACCTAGCCGGGCGACGCGTCCATGTAACTCCGATGACATCCACCCAGGGCGGACCGCGGCTCATGATCGCGGGCGGCACCGCAGCGGCCGCGAGGCGTGCGGGGCGTCATGGCCTCGGCTTCATCGCGCATACGAACGCGCCAGGGCTGCGTGAGACCTTCGACGCGGAATCGAGATCCCACGGCCACGAACCTGGGCCCGCCCAGTTTCCCGACGGCCGCAGTCCCACAGCGGTGTTCGTCGCCGACGATGTCGACCGCGGTTGGGCGGAGATCGGTTCTTACCTGCTCCACGACGCCCAGATGGCCGCGGCATACCGGCACGGCGACGAATCGGTCGCCAGCATCACCCGTGCAGACACCGTGGACGAGCTGCGCTCGGCGCAAGGGCCATACGCGGTGATGACGATCGATGACGCCGCTGCCCAGATCCGCGGCCGCGGCAGTCTGCAGCTACATCCGCTATGTGGTGGCATGCCGCCCGATTTGGCATGGCCCTATCTCGAACGCGCGTCGGTTGCAGTAGAGCGCGCCAGGAGAAGTGGATAACTGTTGCCGACGATCCGATTCCGTCTCCCACACAGTGGGTCTTTGCGGAGGGGGCAGAAGGCAGTGGCCAGTAGTGAGATCTGCCGATGCGCCGGGATTCGGCCAAGCCGCTGATGCGAGCTGACCGAGAGTTCATCTTTGCTGCCGTGGCGGAGCAGCGACGTCAGATAGCCGGCTTGCTCGACAGCTTGGACGATTCGCAGCTAGCGTGCCCGAGCCTGTGCACAGGCTGGGACGTCAAGACCGTGGCGGCGCATCTGGTGAGCGTGTTCGCCGACAGCTTCTGGTTGTTCATGAGAACGGCGGCGCGGCGTATGAGTATGGCTCGCGCGATCGATGAGTTGGCGCGTCGTCGTGCTGAGCTACCGGCCGCCGAGATCGCCGACACGCTACGCGAGTGCGCCGATCACCCGTTGAGTCCGCCGTTATTTGGACCACTTGACCCGCTCGCTGACATTCTCGTGCATCGCGGGGATATGAGTATTCCGCTGAATCAGCCATTCGAACCGGATCCCGAGCTGGTGGTACTGGCGCTGGATTTCCTGACCGGTCCGTGGCCGTTTGCGTTTGTGCCTCTCGGCAGACTGCGTGGGCTGTCGCTGCATGGCACCGATGTCGACCGGTCCTGGGGCAACGGGCTTGAAATCCATGGGCCGGCAATGGCTTTGATGATGGCGGTGTGCGGGCGCACCGTCCTGCTCAACAGACTCGACGGGCCCGGATTGCCGCTAATGTGTCATCGGCTGGGTTGCCAATGAAGCCAATCTGATGGGGGCGCTTGACGGGTCGTCTACCTTGTTGCCGGTAGAGGGTCGACGGGTCTGCGTGTGGCGGTTTGGCAGTGTGGGCGGATGGCCCTTGGTGTGGAATCACGGCGGACTCGTTTGCGGTCTCGACGCCAAGGTTATCGACGCCGCCGGCCGACGGTGCGGCGCCGAGATCATCTCGATCGACCGGCCTGGAATTGGGCGCAGTGACTACTGGGCTATGAGCTCGATCGCCGAGTGGCCTAACGTCGTCGAACAGGTCGCTAGCCTTCTTCACCTTGACGATTTCGCTGTCGCGGGGTGGTCGGGCGGCGGGCCCTACGCGCTGGCGTGCGCGGCTGCAATGCCGCGCCGAGTGCGTGTCGTTGCCACCGTTGCCGGAATGGCCCCGCTCGAGAAGCCCCGCCACGTCTTGGAATTGGGCTTCTGGCTAGACAAAATGCTTATCCCTGCCGCACGTTGGGCGTCCTGGGCCGCGGCGGCAGTCCTGTGGCTTACTCGATGGACACCTGATTGCTATCTGGCGTGGGAGAGCCGACGTGCCTTCGGTGGCAGCAGCGATATGGCTGCACTCGAGATGGCACTCCCTGCGCTCACCGCAGCGATCCGAGACGCCACCAAGCACGGAGTCCGCGGAATGGTCGATGAGTACCGCCGGTATTACGGGTCGTGGGGTTTCGACCTTGGCGAGGTTCGGCAGTTAGTCACCATCTGGCAAGGCGAGCGAGACACTTGGGTGCCGATGGAGCACGCCCGACGTCTGACGCGTCTGCTCCCCAACAGCAGGCTTGAGGTGGTTGCGGGGGCCAGCCACGCTCTGCCCCTTGTTGCGGCCGAAGGGATACTCGACCACCTCGCGCCGTAGTCGCGGCAGTCGTCGATGCGGTGCTCGAAGATCTTGCCGGCCAATCCGGTTGGCTGCCAACGAACTGAGGGTCAGCGTAGAGGTTGGCGGGGGAGAGTGAGCGGCATGTCGAGCGCGCTGAGCAGCCCTGGCTTCGCTTCCACCACATAGGGAATGGCGTTGACAACGCGCATCGCCGTCGACACCATCGCGCCCGCACCCGCGTCCATGTTGGATCCTGAGGCCTTCGGGTCGCGCAGGCTGGCGGTCATATCGCACGCGATATCGGGCTCACCGGCGATGCGTATCCGGTAGACCGGGTTCTCGCCACCCTCACCCCACTCAAGGCCAAAATCGGGAGCCAGTCGGTTGACATGCTCGATGGTGATCGCCTCGCGACCGTCGATGACGGCGATCGCCTGAGTGCGCAGTGCGCCGCAGGTGCCCGCTTGGGCGGTGCCGAACGCGACGTGCAGGTCGCGGTCGGTGGCAACCCGGTCGAACTTCTCCCTGATCTCGTCGATCTTGAGCCCGAGGCCATGCGCGATCAGACGAAGGCCTGGTCCCCATTGGAACGCGATGGCGCCTGGGTACGAGAGCATGGGCACAAAGTCGAGGGGACGTCCGAAACCCATCGCATCCGTCATCGTCTCTACCACTGGATAGTCGTCGTACAATGCGATTTCGCTGGCGTGGATCTTCGTGATGGATTTCGACTGCGTGGCCAGCATCAGCACCAGATGGTCTGCGGCGAAGCCGGGTTCAATGCCGCTGGCGTACAACGACGTTCCTCCGGCCGCGGCGGCTTGTTCCAACTGCTCACGCCAGATGTCCGGTTCGAACGACGGCGGGAAGATCAGACGATTGAGTGTCGTGGTGACCACGTTGACGCCGGCTTCGAGAAGCCGCACATGGTCGGGTACCGCGGCCGCGTCGCGCTCAGGCCCGCTCGCGGCGTACACGACGCAGTCCGGCCGCAATGCGATCAATGCGTCGGCGTCATTGGTCGCGGTAACCCCGATCGGTCCGATACCGACGAGCTCACCCGCGTCACGCCGGCTTTGTCTGCGGAATGCACCCAGACGCCGACCAATTCGGTGCCTGGATTCTCCACGACGGCTCGCACCGCAATTGACCCGATACCGCCGGTCGACCAAACGGCGACCCGCAACGGACCTTCAGACATTCGTCGATTCCGCATCCTGAAGCTGTGCGGCGAGATCCTGCAGGCGGGTGGAATACGCCTTGACTCCCCACGCCATGGCCTCGCCGTCGAGTTCATTGTGCAGCGAGCCGTCGCGGATCCGTTCCCAATTGCCCGCAATGTCTTCCACCGTCGGATGGGGGCCGAAGGTCGCGCCTTCGGTGTGCGAGATCGCGTAACGGCAGTAATAGCCGCCGGTGGCTCCGAAGATCTGCGCCGTCGCAGGGCAACTTTGGTGTACGAGCGCCAACGCCATGGGCGTTACGCGACTGGCGGTAAGCAGCGCCACGTATTCGGCTGAGTCCAGGGAGATCTCGAGTTCGGGCGGGCGCCCGCGTAACGCCGCGTCGCCGTCCGGGGTGAACACGGAGAACAACCGCGTGTCGAATGCCGCCGGGGCGAGAGCGTTCGCCTTGACGCCGAAGCGCGTACCCTCCCAGGCCACCGAGCGTGTCAGCCCGATGACACCCATCTTCGTCGTCGCGTAGGCCGCCTGACCGAACGCACCGGAAAGGCCGGACGCCGACGTCAGCGTCACGATGCGGCCGCCGCCGGTGTCCTTCATCGCCCGGTACACGGCTCGTACGGTGCGGAATGTGCCGCGCAGATTGACCGCCATAATGCTGTCGAGGTCGTCGTCGGTGACGTCTTCGACATGATCGTCGAGCACGATTGCGGCGTTGTGGATGAGACCGTCGATACGGCCCCAGGTGTCGAGTGCGGCCCCGACGATCTGTTGTGGCCCGTCGTCGGACGCCACGCTGGCGCCACTGGCGACGGCGTCGCCTCCGGCAGAGACGATCTCGTCCACGACTGCCTGAGCCATCGTGGCATCTGACCCACCGCCGCGCGGGCTGCCTCCCAGGTCGTTGACGACGACGCGGGCGCCGCGGCGGCCCAGCTCGATCGCCTGGGAGCGGCCGATTCCGCCCGCACCGCCAGTGACGACGACGACGTCGCCGTCGAATCGGATCTCCTCGCTCACGAAGTCTCCTCTCTAGAGATCAGGTGACTCGTTGGGGAACAGTCCCGCCGGGGCGGCACCGTCGACCTCGAGCAGCTTTCCGGTGATCCACGACGACGCGGGCGACGCGAAGAACAAAGCGGCAGCGCCGATGTCCTCGGGTGTTCCGTTTCGACGCATCGGAGTCTTGGATTGCATGCCGGCCCGCACATCGGGCATGGCATCCATGAATCCGCGCAACGCCTCCGTTTCGACGCAACCAGGAAGGATCGCGTTCACCCGCACCCTCGGCGCGAGCTCGATGGCGGCCAGCTGAGTGAACTTGCCGAGCGCCGACTTCGCGAGACTGTAAGGGAGAAAGCCTCGCTCGTTCTGCATGCCCGACATCGAGCCGATGTTCACGATCGCTCCGCCTCCGCGGGCAAGCATGTGCGGCACCGCGTGACGGCCCAGTACGAACGGTGCTGACACATTGAAGCGGAACGCGTTCTCCAGGATCGCGACCGTCATGTCCATATACGTGCCGAGTTGTTCGACACCACCAGCGTTGTTCACAAGGACGTCGAGTCCCCCGAGCGATTCCGCTGCGTGCTCGACGACGTCGCCGAGCATTTCGATCTCCGTGACATCGGCTGGAATCGCCACTGCGGTGCGCCCCAGAGCCCGGATGTCCTCGGCGACCGCGTCGAGGTCGTCCTTGGTTCGAGCGACAAGCGCGACGTCTGCGCCCGCCTTGGCGAACGCCACGGCGATGCCCTTGCCTATGCCCTTGCCGGCACCGGTGACCAGAGCGGCCTTACCGTCGAGGCGAAACTGTCCAGTGATGTCGTGGTCTTCGGGCAACGGTCAGACCTTGATGCCGAAGATCTCGGCGGCGTTGCCGCGGCAGATCTGCTCGACCTCGTTCGCGGGCACGCCGTCGAACTGCTTCTCGATCCACTCCGCGGAGAACGGGAACGAACCTTCGTGGTGGGGGTAGTCGTTTCCCCACATCAAACAGTCGAGGCCGGTGAGGTCACGTGAGCGAATCGCCAGCGGATCCCACATGAATGTGGCATGTGCCTGCCGCTTCAGGTAATAGCTCGGGTGCACGTCGATCTTGGCCGGCCCCATGATGTGGTCGATGCCGAGGTCGTGCAGCCGACTCTGGCTGAAGTGGTGGTCGTAGAACTGCATGGCGAAGGCAAGCCACCCCGCATAGCCTTCGGTCATGACGACGTGCAGGTTCGGGTAGCGCTCAAAGACCCCGCTATAGGTCATCCAGCCCAGGGTCTCGCCCATACCGCAGCTCTGCATGTACCAGCCGATGTCCTGGCGTCCGGGGTACGCCATCAGGCCCGGCCCGACGAGCGGGCTACGCAGGCCCCCGACGTGCATCGTGATTGGAATACGTAGGCTGTCCGCTGCCTCCCAGAGCGGCTCCCATTCCTCCAAGTAATAGGGTCTCTCGAAAATCCCATCGGGTAGCAGCGCTGGTCGCAGTCCCATGCCTGCCGCGCGCTCCAGCTCTGCCACCGACGCCGCGACATCCTTGAACGGCAGGTGGATTCCCGGCGCCACCCGATCAAGGTAGGGCCCCCAGGTCTCGGCCAGCCAGTCGTTGACCACCTTGCAGTAGGCGGTGTCCGCGTCGGCGGGAATCGCGTTCGGCATATCGGTGATGCGGCCGATCAGTACCGCGCCATAGACGCCGTCGCGCTCAAGGTCGGCAAGCTGCTCGGCGGCGTCGAAGCTCGGATGTGCCTCCGTGACAACATTTCCGACAGCGCCCGTCGCGTCGGCGGTGATGTCGGACTCCGCGCCCTCGCCGGCCATCATCGACATCGAGACGATGTGGCCCTCTCTGTAGACGGTGGTGCCGTCGTCCTGCTTCTCCATGCGCGGGAAGTACTCGCGGTAGCGCTCGGGAAGTTCGTCGATCAGCTCGTAGGGCGGAGCGATGTGACAATCCGCGGTAATCAGTTTGTCAGGCACCACGGCGCGTCTCCTTCGGTGTGACGGTGGGCTGATGGTGAGTTCAAGAGTTGAGCGCGGCCTTCTTGGCCTCGACCTCTTCCATCGTCGGATTCTGAGGTCCGGCAGGCATTTCCGGGAACGATCGCGAGTCCCAGTAGTCGCGGTTGTGCACGATCAGGCCTGCGTCGTCGGTCTCACCGACCGATGCGCCGCGGCAGGCGAACTCCTGGCCGAATATCGTGCCGGACATCGTCCACTCGATGGCATAGGAATTGCCGACACTCATGCCACGGTGATGGGTGAACTTGCAGTCGGGGATCGCCGCGATGGTCACTTGGACCATGTCGCGCACACCGTCGAGGCCCTTGAACTCGATGTGTCCGGATACGTCCTCCCACAGGATGTCCGGCGACGTGAGCGCCTGCATCGGCTCGACCTCGTGGGTGTTGAAGGCGTCGATGAACTTCTCACTCCACGACGACATGAGGCTCCCTCTTCAAAGTCAGGCTAGACGAACGTATAGGCTCGAAGCCTAGACGATCGTATAGCGATGTCAAGGGTGAATGTGACGATTCGATCCGTTTCGCCTGTGCGGCGTCGAGCCCGGCCGCCTCTAGGCTGACGCGATACGCGAGCCGTTGGAGCGGCGTGTTCGCGCTTTGGGCGCCGCCGGAAGTTCAACGAGTTGACGCACCACGTCGATCAACTGCGTCCGCAAGGTCTCGTCGTCGAGGTCGGCGACAAGCGGGTGGCCGACGGTGCCACCCACGACGCACGTCAGGGCTGCGAGTCGAACCCGCGTGCCGGGTCCGGCCTCGTCACCGACGAGCATTCCGTACAGGCGTTCAACGAAGCGTTGGAAGGGCAGGTGACTGGACAGCAGTCGGAGGATGACTGGGTCGAATTGAAAGGTGTTGGCCGCGCGCCGATGTTCGATTGCGTGATCGATGATCCGGCTCATGAGGAGTTCGCGTCCGCGCACCTGATCGCCTTCGGACTCTGCGGCCTCCAGCGCGTCTTCCAACCGTGCGAGTTCCATCTCGGCGACGGCGATGATGATCTCTTCTTTGGTCTTGAACTGGTGGTAGATGGCGCCCTTTGTCACGCCGATCGCGTCGGCGATCATCTGGTAGGACGTGGCGCTGACGCCGTGCTCGGCGAATAGCTCCAGCGCCGCGTGCAATGTCCGCATCTGCGGAGCGCTGCGGGGCGGCGAGCCCAGGCGTCCGGTCTGCTGGTTCGTGGCGGCCACCGGGCAAGGGTATACCGACCCAGGTTGACAAAGCTATACGCATGTCTAGTCTTGGGGCCAACGGTCGCCCGCCCTGGCTGGCACTGGGATTCATCGACGAGGTGGGAAATGAATGTTCCGTCCGCGAGCGGGGATGTGGCAAGCGACGCATCGGCGACCGGCCTGTACTACGACCCTTACGACTTCGAGATCGACGACAATCCGTATCCGGTGTGGAAGCGTCTCCGTGCCGAGGCGCCGCTGTATTACAACGAGAAAATCAATGTCTATGCCTTGAGCCGCTATTCGGATGTCTCCCGCGAGCTCAGCAACTGGGACACCTACCGGTCGGGGCGCGGTACGACACTCGACATTCTGTTCTCGGGTGTGGAGGTGCCACCGGGCATCATCCTGTTCGAGGACCCTCCGATTCACGATCTGCACCGCAAGCTGTTGTCGCAGGTGTTCAGCCCAAGACGAATGGCGGCGATCGAACCGCTGGCACGCGAGTTCTGTTCGCGCGCACTCGATCCACTGATCGGTTCGGGTGAATTCGACTTCATCGCACACATCGGCGCCCTGATGCCGATGCGCACGATCGGATATCTGCTCGGCATCCCCGAGCAGGACCAAGAGGCGATTCGCGACCACGCCGACAGTACGATCACCCTCTCCGAGGGGCGGCCCGGCGAGGTCGACCCGAATATGTTCGCCAACACCATCGCCCTGTTCGCCGAGTACGTGGAGTGGCGCGCCGAACATCCATCCGACGACTTGATGACCGATCTTCTCAACGCAGAGGTGGAGGAATTGGACGGCACCCGACGCCGGCTGTCGCGAACCGAGGTGCTCACCTACATCAGCACCATCGCGGGCGCGGGGAACGAAACCACCACCCGACTCATCGGTTTCATCGGCCAACTGTTGTCCGACCATCCCGACCAACGGCGAGAGCTCGTCGCCGACCATTCTCTGATCCCTGGAGCCGTCGAGGAAGTTCTCCGTTACGAGGCGCCGTCGCCGGTGCAGGCACGTCATATGGCGCGCGACGCGGAGTACTACGGCACGAAGGTGCCGGAGGGCTCCGTGATGCTGTTGCTGAATGGCTCGGCGAACCGTGACGAAACCCAGTACACGGATGCCGATCGTTTCGACATCCATCGCAACCCAAGGCATTTGAGTTTCGGTCACGGGCTCCACTTCTGCTTGGGTGCCGCGCTGGCTCGCATGGAGGCCCGAGTGGCGCTCGAGGAAGTCCTGAACCGCTTTCCCGACTGGGAGGTCGACTACAGCAACGCAGCGCGTGCACACACCGCGAGCGTTCGGGGGTGGGCGCGTCTGCCGGTCTCGACCGGCTAGATCGCGTCGTCCCTACTGGCGCAGAGGGACTCGGAGAGTGCCCACAGTTCGCCGGCCCGGTCCCTGTCGACCGCGTACGGGGCGACGTCTGAGCGCACTTCACAGTCGGCGAGGTAAACGCCGCCCTGGTCAGCTAGTTCTGGGCTCACGGCTGCCCACACCTGGGTGGCCGCGCCGTGCTCGGCGGTGACGACATCGACGGCGCGAGTGTCGGCCCGTTCGCCCACGGCGACCACATCCTCACGTGACATGTGCCGAGTGAGTTTGGTGGCGACCATGCCGGGGTGTACCGCGTAAGCGCGGACGCCCTTGTCGCGGAGGCGGCGGTCGAGTTCGACGGCGTGCAGCACGTTAGCCGTCTTGGCCGCGCCGTATGCGGAGAACTTGTCGTACTCACGCCGCTGCCAGTTCGGATCCTGCAGGTCGATGTCACCGAGGTGATGCCCGTCCGACGACAGGTTGACGACGCGGGCTCCCCGGGCGGCCTCGAGTTGACGTCGGAGCAATTTGGTCAGTTCGAAGTGGCCGAGATGGTTGGTGCCGAACTGAATTTCGAACCCGTCCTCGGTGCGGCTGAACGGTGTGAACATCACGCCCGCGTTGTTCATCAGGACGTGGATTGTCGGCGCGACGTCGGCGACTTTCGCGGCCGCGTCCCTGATGGCAGTGAGTGACGTGAGGTCTAAGTCCACAATCGATGTTTGTGCATCGGGCACCTCCGCATTGATCCGGTCGCGCACGCCGGCGAGCGCATCGAGGTTGCGCGCAGCGAGTACGACGTGCGCTCTGGCGCTCGCCAGCGCCCGCGCCGACTCCCGACCCAGACCCGACGAGGCACCGGTGATCACACAAGTCTTTCCCGTCAGGTCGATGCCGTCCACCACATGCAACGCGGTGGGACGTGAATCACCTTGCGTAACTTCTGTGTTCATCGGCGCTCCTCTCCCACGATCACCCCTGCCGAGCTTTCCATCGGCTTGACGATCGACGTGAAATCGGATTCCGGGCCCTCTTCGCGCAGCGTCTTCTCCCAGACTCGCGCGACGGCTTGAGCCAATTCGACCGATAACCCCAGGGCCTCGGCCTCTTCGAGGAACAGCCGGACGTCCTTCGTCATCAAGCCGGTGGCGAACCCATAGTCGAAGGTGCGGGGGAGCACTGCTTTCGGGAATTTGTTCCGGCTGGCGTCTGTGGCGCCGGACCCGGCGTTGAGCACATCGATCATGACCTGGGCGTCGAGTCCTGCCTTGACCCCCATGACCATCACCTCAGCGGTGGCCGCCAGCGCGGTGGCCGCCATCAGGTTGTTGACGAGCTTCATCGTCTGGGCGGCGCCGGGTAGCTCGGACACGAAGATCGCGTGGCCGATCGCTTCGAAAGCCGGTGCGAGCGCGTCGAACTCTGCGCGTGGTCCGGACACCATCACCGACAGCGCGCCTGCCTCAGCACCCCGAACGCCGCCGCTGACCGGGCTGTCGAGCGCCGCGATATTACGTTCCGCGAGCAGCGCATGGTTGTGTTGCGCGGCTTGGCTTCCCACCGTCGACAGGTCGACGAATCTGCGTGCACGTCCTCCCTGGGCCACTTCGGCAGCGACGTGCATCGACACCGGCGGTGTCGGCAGGCTCGCCATCACCGTGTCGACCTGATCGGCCAGCTCGCGCACCGACGCCGCAGGCGAAGCGCCCCGATGGACCAGTTTGTCGACCGCGGTGGGCGCGACGTCGAAGACGACCACGCGGTGTCCCGCCGCGACGAGTCGCGTTGCGATCGGAGCGCCCATGTTTCCCAGGCCGACGAAGCCGATGTCCAGCGCGCTCACAGGTGGACCACGACGGTCTTGGTGGCCGTCACCGCGTCGAGTGCCTCGTAGCCCTTTTCACGGCCGTACCCCGACTTCTTGAAACCGCCGAAGGGGAGCTCGACGCCGCCGCCTGCGCCGTAGATATTCACGTACACCTGCCCGGCGACGACGTCAGCGGCCAGCCGGTGTGCACGCGACAGATCCCGCGTCCACAGAGCGGCGAGCAGCGCGTAGTCGGTCCCGTTGGCCAGAGCCACGGCTTCCTGTTCGTCCTGAAAGGTGTTGACCGTCAGCACCGGTCCGAAGATCTCCTCCTGTGCGACCATTCACGACCGTCGCAGTTCTCGCCGCTAACCCCCTGGACCGTTGGGCCATTTGAGCAGCGAGCCGCCGTCGACGCGGATCTGCTGGCCCGTGATGTAGCGGCTCTCGTCGCTGGCCAGGAAGACGCCTAGATTAGCCATGTCCTCCGGTTCCACATACGGGATGGGCATGGCCTGAAAGATGGTGAAAAGTGGTTCGGCGTCCTCGCGCGTGGCTTTCTTGCCCTCGGCGGTGAGGTCGGGTCGGAACATGCTGTACATGCCGTCGTTCTGCAGCAAGTGGGTGTTGCAGTTGGTCGGGTGGATGGCGTTGACCCGGATCATCCGCGGGGCCAGGTGCAGGCACATCTCCTCGACGTACTCCATCACGATGCGCTTGCTCCACCCGTAACCCGCGCCGCCGGGACCCATGTTGGGGTTGTCGGTGGTGCCGCGGATCATGCCGGCGGTCGAACCCGTGACGATAATCGATGAGCCGTCGGGCAGATGCGGCATGGTGACCGCGACGGTGTTCATCACCCCGAGCAGGTCGACGTCCGATGCGTCGACGAACTGCATGGGGTCAGGCTTGCCCATTGCCATCGGAAGGATCCCGGCGTTGGCGACGACAATGTCGATCCTGCCCAGGTCGGCCAGCCCCGCTTCGACCGCTTCGCGCAGCTCCTGGCGTTCCCGTACGTCGGCGATCTTCGCGACGACCCGGCGGCCGAGCTCCTTGACCGACCGTTCGGTCTCGGCGAGATCGTCGGGCGTCGCGAGCGGGTAGGGGTTCGATTCGATCTGTCGGCAGATGTCGACGGCAATGATGTCGGCGCCTTCCTTGGCCATCGCAATCGCGTGAGCGCGACCTTGCCCACGAGCGGCACCGGTGATGAAAGCGACCTTGCCGTCGAGCCTTCCGGCCATGTGACCTCCGTCGATGTGTGGCGCGGGGCGGCGGCCTCGCGCTGGACTCCGACTGAACGTATGACCTGGAAATCGATTAATCAAGAGTTGCGGGACAAAAATTTGGTTCGGGGGATGGTTATAGTGTGTTCGATGTGAGCCGCGGCGATCAGGCGGGAGAGTCGGACGAACCTTCGAACTGGGATTCGAACTGACGAAGGTAGTGCTCGACAAGTGCGCGGATGTTTCGGTGGCCCGTCGTCACCCCGAGCGACTTTTCCATCACGAGCATGCGGCCGACGCTGCCGATCACCGCCATCAACGCGTCCGGCCGCACGACATCGTTGACGATTCCGAGTCGCTCGAGCACGTCCGACAAAGCGTCCACCTGCATGCGCCTGAGACGTTTGGCGCCATCGGCGAGCTCGGCGCGGATGGCCTTGCGGTGGTTGGCAAGCGCCATCATCTCGATCTGCAGTGCGGTGGCCTCAGTGTCGCTGCTCCACTCCCACAGCCGGCGAACAGGATTCGGTGATGTCAGCACCCTCGCGAGCGTCTCTCGACTGCGGGCAGTAGTGCGGCGAACGAGATCTAGCAGGAGCTGGTCCATTGATTCGAAGTAATAGTGCACGAGCTGAGGTTTGAGACCTGCCTTCGCCGCGACGCGACGCGTCGTCACGGCGGCATAGCCCTCCTCGAGCATCAGCTCCTGAGCGGCGTCGAGTAGCGCCGTGCGATTGTGAGACTCTTCGGCGCCCACTCTGCGCGGCGTCGACCCGGATATGCCGGTCATTCCGCGATACCCGTCACGCGTCCACCCCTCTCAGGCGTCGGCTGCGCACCGATTGTATGCCCAGCTATCTGCCCGTGACGGTAGTTGGCTGTACAGTCGCCCAGTTTTGGTTGTACAGTCGCCCAGCATGGGCTGTACAGTCGCCCAGCTGGCCATGGAGCCGCGACGCCGGGAGGTCTTAGGGATGGCCGAACGCGGCGCTGATCAAAACGCACAGGCAGATGTGCACGTACCAATGATCACCGGGTCCGTCGCCGAGTTTCGTCAGAGAGCCAGGCGCTGGCTTGCCGAGAACATGGCGCGGCTCGGCACGAGCTTCCCTCTCAAGCGCGATACAGACGCCGCGTGGCAGCGGGCTCGCGAACTTCAGCGTCGCCTGTATGAAGGGGGATTTGCCGGCATCTGTTTCCCCCGCGAATACGGGGGATTGGGTCTCGATTACGAGTTCAAGAAGGCGTTCGACGCCGAATCTGCCGGCTATGAGATGCCGGTCGTCCTGAACATCCCGTGCTTCGCCATCTGCTGCGCAACCCTGCTCGACATGGGTAGTGAGGAGCAGAAGCGCAGCCACATCTCGGCAGCGCTGCGCGGAGACGAAGTGCTGGTGCAGCTGTTGTCGGAGCCGAGTGGCGGTTCCGACCTGGCGGGGGTGATCACACGCGCAGATCGCCGTGGTGACCGGTGGGTGCTCAACGGTGCGAAAACCTGGAGCACCTACGCCTTCGCCGCGGACTACGGCCTATGTCTGGCGCGCACCAACTGGGAGGTGCCGAAGCACGATGGGCTCACCATGTTTCTGGTGCCCATGCGCAGTCCGGGCGTCACAATGAACCGGATCAAGCAGGTGGACGGCACCGCGGATTTCTGTGAAGAGTTCTTCGACGACGTCG
>NZ_DASSCY010000379.1:0-27035 GCF_035697385.1 Mycobacterium sp.
ACGACGAGTACCCGGCCAGAACGGGCGGATGACCAACACATAGGCCACCACCACCGCGAGTGGTGCCAGTCGAGGTGCCCACGGCAGCTCGACCGGCAGTGACGCGGCGGCCAGCCCGGCGGCCGTAAATGCCACGGCGCCAATCACTGTCGGCGCGGTGGCTGCGATGGTGTGCCGCAACACCAGATACCCGGCGGCGCAGAGTCCTGACAGCGCCGCGAGCATGGGAGGTGCATCGGCGAGCACGATGACGGCGACGGTGATCAGGACGGCCAGTGATGCGGATGGCCGGAAAACGGTGCCCGCCAACACCGCAGCAGCGGCGACGCTTGCGGCCACCAAAGCGGCTCCGTCGGCGGCGACGACCGCTGCGGCGATCATCACCAGTCCGAACGCGGCCGAGATGGCGCGGGCTTGCGCACTTGCTGTCATCTCATCTCCGCCGCCGCCGAGAAACCCGGCGCCGATGATCGGGCACAAGGTGCATCGCCTGATCGAGTGTGCTGTCGTCGTGCCACGACACGACGTCGACACCGATGGTGCCCATATCTCGGTACATGAAAGAACGCTGCAGCGACCACATTCGGGCGACCAGGTGGTCTTTGTCGTCGGCGAACGGGGCGCCTTCCAGGACGTCGACCGCGACCACGGTGTGCCCCCGCTTGCGCAGGTCGATCAACGCCAACGCAAACTCGGTGTCGAGCAGCGTGGAGAACGCGATGACGATCGCTCCCGGCGGTACCGCCGCCTGCGGCGCCAAAGTGCCCGGCAAGGTTTCAAAGCCGTCGCCAGCGGCGAGCACCGCGTCGAGAATCCGGTAGAACTGCCGTCGCCCGATATCGGCGCCGAGCCAACGGGGTTGGCGGTCACCGAGCGCGACGATGCCGGCCCGATCCCCGCTTCGCAGCGCGCTCTGCACCACCTGCACCGCGCCGCGCACCGTCCGGTCGGTGGCTTCTGTCGCCGGGCCCGGGGGCTGCGGATACCTGTCGATCAGCACGATCACGTCGGCGGCACGGTCGGTCAGTCGCTCGGTCACGTGCAGGCTCCCGCGGCGCGCGCTCACCGGCCAGTTGACGGTGCGCAGATGATCCCCCGGCACATAGCGGCGGACGTCGGCGTACTCGACACCGGGCCCGATGTACCGGGTCAGGTGGGTGCCAAGGCGGTCGAGCAGTTCGGTTCGCGGTAGCGACGTGGATTGGGGTGCAGCCATGGGGAACACGAAGACATCGGCGGCGTCGACCGTTGCCGAACCGGACAGTAGACCGCCGCGCGCGTCGACATTCACCTGCGCGCGAATGGGGTAACGGCCCCAGCGGTCGGCAGTGACCACGACAGTCTGCCGCTGTTCTGATTCCTGCTCGACGTTCTCGAGACGCATGCCCTCGACGACGTCGACCGTGAAACAGGTTGTGGCATCATCGGATTCACCGACGGTCGAGACCGTGACGGTCGCTTGGTCCGTCTCAAAACACCGGTGGGCCCCTGGCTCAGCCCGCACCTGAATGGCCGGCACCGGCCGCTGCCACCCGACCGAGCAGAGCACACCGAGCAGCGGTGCCGCGAATGCCACCAGCTGCCAGCGTGCTCCGATCAGCGCCACAGCGAGCGCCGCACCTGCGCACGTGGCGATCGACAAGGTCAACGCCGAGGGACGCCACCGCAATTCGGCTTGGCTGCTGCGGGTTTCGATCACAACGGATCACCCTTTGGTCCGCGGAACCGGCAGGCGCCGCAGCAGTTCGTCCACCACGTCCGAGCCGTGCACGCGTCGCACCCACATCTCCGGGCGCAGGCTGATCCGGTGCGCCATGGTCGGCACGGCAAGGGACTTGACGTCTTCGGGGACCACATAGTCGCGGCCCAGCAGCAGCGCCCGCGCACGGGCAAGCTGCACCAGATCGAGCTCGGCTCGGGGGCTGGCTCCAACCGCGACTTGCGGATGCTGCCGGCTCGCTGTCGCCAGCGACACCACGTAGCGCAGGACATCTTCGTGGACGGTCACCTGCTCCACCGACTCCCGCATCGCCAGCAGGTCGTGCGCGTCGACCACCTGGTTCACGGTGGGTACGGCCGAGCCCCTGTCGAGCCGGCGCCGCAGCATCGACGCTTCCTCCTGCTCGGAGAGGTACTTCAGCTCGAGCCTGATGGAGAACCGGTCCAGCTGGGCCTCGGGCAGCGGATAGGTGCCCTCGTATTCGATCGGGTTGTCGGTGGCCAACACGATGAACGGGGCTGGCAGCTTGTGGGTGACACCATCGATGCTCACCTGCCCCTCGGCCATCGCCTCCAGCAGCGCCGCTTGGGTCTTCGGTGGCGTCCGGTTGATCTCGTCGGCCAGCAGCAGGTTGGTGAAGATCGGGCCGGCGCGGAACTCGAAACGGCCCGATTGCATGTCGTAGACCGTCGAGCCGAGCAGGTCGGCGGGCAGCAGGTCCGGCGTGAACTGCACGCGCTTGAATTCCAGGCCCAACGCCGCGGCGAAGGAACGCGCGATCAGCGTCTTGCCGAGACCGGGCAGGTCTTCGATCAGGACATGGCCGCCTGCGAGCACGGTCGTCAGGATCAGGGTAAGAGCTTCGCGCTTGCCGACCACGACACGCTGGATTTCGTCAAGCACCGCCTCGCAGTGCTGCGTGGTCGTCGCGGCAGGCAGCGACATCGGACTCATACCCGCTCCATCCGTTCCAAGATTTCGGCCAGCGCCTCGCGGCCAGGTCCTGGCTCGTCGCCGCCGGTTCGGGAAATGTTCTGCGGGTCGACCCATCTCCACAGTTCTGCGCCGAAGAGCATCTGTCCGGTCGCCTGAAACGCCGCTGGGTCTTTGGCGTGCCGGTGTCCGGTGGCCAACGCGAACTGTCGCGCCAGCATGGGCCGCAGGTGCCGGTCCCAGTCCCTTCGCGTGGATTCCGACCGGCTTATCAATGTCTCTGTGCGAGAGAGCCAGCGGCGCAACGACTCTGACGAATCATTGGCGGATGCGTCACTCGAGTCGGGTGCGGTGTCACGAACCAACAGCATTCGCAACGCGAACAGCACAGTCGCGACGGCGAGACCCGATGCCACAAGGAAGAGCTCGGGATCGAGCACCACAAGCACGACCAGCTCGGCCACAATCACCACGCAAAGCCCGGCAGCCACAAACGTTTTCATGCCACGCTCCTGAGCTCACTGAGCACCAGCCGCAGCACACCCACCGCCACATCGCGGTGGCCCTCATCCATTACATGCGGGCTGAATCGCGCCTCCTCGAAAAGCTCGACGAGCTGGGTCGCGCTCTCTGCTCCAAGGGCGTGGTGTTCGACGGCCCTGGCAAGCACCTCCGTCGGTGTATCGCAGTCCTGGGGAACCGCTCCAGGCACTCGAGTGAGTTCGCGTTCCATCGCCGCGTAGCACGCGATGATCGCCTCGCGCGGCTCCCGGCTGAGGTCGGCGATTTCGGCAAGTCCCAGTTCTGCTGCGCGAGCGAGGGATTCGGCTGCCGGCTCGCCCGTGGAGGTCTCGTCGACGTCGGCGTCCAACGGGTAGGGCTTCGCGCCGCGTCGCTGGCGCCGGGACACGATCGCCGTGCCGACGACGATGAGGACCATGAGTATCAACATCGGCGGGACGAGGTACCCGATCACGTTGGTACCCGGTTCTGGCGGCGTGGACGGTGGCGGCGGGGTCTCGGCGACGTCGGGCGGTGAGGTGGGGGCCTGCGAAGGGTCGGGCGCAGGCACCGGGGCGGGCTGATCGCCAGGACCCATGATGTTGAGTCGCATGAGCAGCAGGACCAACACCAGCCAGCCGATGATCAGGCCGAGCGCGAGCAGCGTGAACCGCCATGTCGGACGGCCGGTGAGGCCGTTGGAGCTCGCGGGCAGCTCGGCCCTGGCGGCAGGGCGCATCCGGGGATCGCGGAGCCGCGCGATGATGGCGAACCCGATGATCGCCACCGCGGCGGTCAACAGCACGATGTCGGCGACCAGCGCGAGGGGGTTGTTCGACGGCGGTTCGGGGTCGGCGACGGTCTCGCTGCCAGGAAGGTAGCCTCGCAGCGCCAGGGCGGCCACGCCCAACAGCGCGATCACCCCGATCGCGCGTTGCGCGGACTTGTCGATTGTGGCCATCGCCCTCGCTTCATCCTGGCACGCAGCGGTTCAGGTAGAGCTCAGAATCGGCGACTACCTTCGGGGCCGTGACCACAACGCTTCTGGACGCCACAGTGGCGTCCGCCCTTGACCGGATGTACGCCGAGTCCAATGAACAGTTCGCCGAGTTGCGTAACAGGGCGGGCGACCGTGCGCGTCTGGCGTCGGCGAGTGCGCAGGAGCGTGCGGACGCGCTCAGCGAGTACTACCTGCCGGTGACACCGGAGGCGGGCCGGCTGCTATATGCGCTGGTACGCGCGACCCGGCCGGCCACCATCGTCGAATTCGGCATGTCATTGGGCATCTCCGCGATCCACCTGGCATCGGCGGTGCGCGACAACGGCAGCGGACGCGTCGTCACCACGGAGCTCAGCGCCGCGAAGGTGGCGACCGCGAAGAAGACGTTCGCGGCGACGGGGCTCGACGACGTCATCACCGTGCTGGAGGGAGACGCGCTGGAAACCCTGGCGGGTCTGGACGGCTCCGTCGAGTTCGTTCTGCTCGACGGCTGGAAAGAGCTGTACCTGCCGGTCATCCAGCTGCTCGAACCCCGGCTGGCCCCGGGCACGCTTGTCGTCGCCGACAACACCTCGATGGACGACACCAAGCCGTACCTGGACTATGTTCGCGACCCGGCCAACGGCTATGTGAGCGTCAACTTCCTGGCCAGAGACAGCGACAGCATGGAAATCAGCTGTCGCGCAATCACTTAAGCCCGCGTTTGGCGTCCTTAACCGCGGCCGCGGCGTCGCGGCTGGCCTGCTTGGCCTTGTCGTAGCCGTCTTCGGCGGCGGTCAACGCGCGTTCCGCTTCCTGAAGTCTCTTGCGGGCATCGTCGCGACGCAGCCGGGCGACAGCCAGATCGGTCTGCAGCTCTGCGAGCGCCTCGTCCGCATCTGCCTTGGCCTTTTCGGCGGCGGCCAACGCGGCGCGGGCTTCGCGTTTGTCGTCGCGCGGCTCCTGCTTGACAGGTTCCTGCTTGGGCTGGGCTTTCGGTTTTCCGCGGGTCGCGGTGAAAACCGTTGAGGTATCGCCGAAGTCGCCGAATCCGGACCACCGCTCGGCCTTGGCGAGCCTGCCCAGCCGCGCTCCGACGTCGGGATCGGCGATTGCGGCCGCGAGTGTGCCGGTGACGTCGTCACGCAGTGCGGCCGTCGGATCACTCAGTGACGCTTCCTCGAATCCCGTTCTCGCGAGTTCCTCGACGAGTCGGCGCTGCTTGGTAGACAACTCCCTGATGCGCTCGCCGTCCATCTCCGAGTGCGCGGCGCGCAGTCGCTCACGAAGATCGGCGAGGCGCTCTCCGACTTGCGGGTCACCGAGGGCAAGCCGGTTGACGACCCACGCCGCCGTCGTTGGTTTGCGCGCGGCGGTAATCCGTTTGGCGGCATCGGCGTCGCCGCGTTTCTTCGCATCCGCCGCGAGCTTGGTGCGCAGCGCGGTGAAGTCCTCCGGCTTGGCGGCATAGAGTTCGTCGAGCTCGGCGTCGGCCATGACGCCATGATCCCGCAGCCGACCAAAGTCATCGAGTACCTACACGCGATCCTCTGACAGGGCCCGACAGTTCGAGTAGCGCACTACGCATGTGAAGACGTGGCGCCGCCATCGACAATCGGAGCTGCACTACCGATGCTCGATGACAATTGGACAGCCGAGGGAGGACGCTGATGGGCGCATGGGTTGAGATAGAGGGCGGAGGATTGACCCCGTCGGGACCAGCCGCCGTGGTCCACCGCAATCGATTGAGAGTGCTCGTGCAGGGTACCGACGACCGCATCTACGGCAACCAATCCGTCGGGGGAGGGCCCTTCGGCGGATGGGTGGAGGAACACCCGGGCGGACTGACTCCCTCCACGCCGGCCATCACCCTCTTCCACGGAGCAGGAGTGCTGTTCGTCCGAGGAACCGACAACCGGATCTACCACGCACCCGATTGGGACGAAATCGAAGGCGGAGGATTGACCGTTGCGGGGCCCGCCGTCGTCGCCAATGGACCTGATCTGCATCTATTCGTGCGCGGTACCGACGACCGCATTTACCACAACCAGGCCCGATCCGATACACCCTTCGGCAGCTGGATCCAGGTCGAAGGCGGTGGCAAAACCATCTCCGGGCCCGCAGCCGTGGTGTTCAATGGCGTCCTGCACCTGTTCGTGCGCGGTACGGACGACCGCATCTACCACAACCAGGCCCGCCCCTCGTTCGGCAGCTGGATCCAGGTCGAAGGCGGTGGCAAAACCTTCTCCGGGCCCGCCGCCGTGGTGTTCAACAACGAGCTGCATCTGTTCGTACGCGGTACCGACAACCGGATCTACCGCAACGTCGGCAACGGCGACCACTTCGGCGGCCAGTGGCGCGAGGTCGAAGGCGGGGGCTTAACGCCGGCCGGGCCCGCAGCCGTTGCATTCAACGGCGCGCTGCACCTGTTCGTACGCGGTACCGACAACCGGATCTACCGCAACCAGTTGAGCTCTTGAAGCAAGCACGTAGCCACATGCACTGAGCGGTCCGCGTTGCGGATGCGTGGCCTCTGGGGTGTATTAGGTGTCAAACAGCGCCTAGCGTTGCGCGGACTTTGTCGCACTGCAGTCGATCTCGTCGTCGCGGCTAGCGAATCAGGGTGCCAGACCGTTGTCCCGAAACCACTGCGCCGTCAACTGCCGGTAGGCCTGCTGCCCGATGCTGCCTGGCCGCCCGTCGAACACGTGGTCGGCGTACGGAACGGTCACCAGCTCGACGTCCACGCCCGCTGCCATGGCCTGCTCGGCGAAACGGTCGGTGCCGGCCGTCGGCACGAGGTGGTCGGCCTCACCGACGATGATCAGCGTGGGTGGCGCGGCGGCGCTGATATGGGTTGCCGAGGCTATAGCGGCGTAGCGCGCAGGAAATTCCTGGGGTGAACCACCGGTGTAGGCGGCCGCATAACCGCGTGAGGTGTTGCCGAGCGCGGGATCGTCGTTGCCGTACGAGCCCGCCGGGTCCACGACCGGATACAGCGCCGACACCGCCCCGACGCCGGGAATGCGCCCACCGCACGACGAACGCAGGCCGCCGCGAGCGGCCAGGTAGGCGGTGTTGATCGCGAGATTCCCGCCGGCCGAGTCGCCGGACAGCGACAGCCGACCCGGGTCGCCGCCGTAGCGTGCCGCGTTCTCGCCGACCCATGCCAGCGCGCACCCGATCTGACTCTGGGCCACGTCCCACATATGGCGGTCGCCGGTGGACAGGGCATAGTCGAGGCCGATGGTCAGCCAGCCCTGATCGGCGAACCACCGAAGATCAGCGCTGTGGGAATTGCGGTCCCCCGCGACCCAGCCGCCGCCGTGGATATAGAAGAGCACCGGTGCGCGGAAGTCCGCTGACGATCCAGGCGGCCGGTGAATGCTCAGCCGAAGCGGCTCGCCGTCGAAGGTCGTGTAGATCGGCTCGGCGTCCGGCTTGACCGATTTCGGCACACCGATCCCGAATGTCTCGATGAGATCAACGTCGGCGCCCGCATGTTCGACCGCGGCCGTCATGCGTGCTGTGATAACCGACGCGCCGGCCAGCGTCAGCACGGTCAGGACTACCAAAGCGGCGGTGAACCGGCTACGGCGTCGGCTCCAGAGGTTCACCGCCAAGGCGCCGCCGATCAATGTGACGACCACCAGCCAGGGCAGGTACCACGGGACGAACGCCGTGGCCAGACCGATGTATGGCACGTTATGGAGCAAGGTGCCCAGCACGCCGAGCGCGGGCAGCACGATCAGCAGCGTCGCCCCGCAAACCAGCGCCGTCCACCGCACGTCCGTATTGTCCCTTCGCCGAGCACAACTCTCGGCAATGATCTTGACGTGCAGACAAAATCCGACGCGGGAGCGCAGACCTTGCGGCTGGCCGTGGTGGTCGCTGCATTGGGCGTGGTCTTCGGTGACATCGGGACCAGCCCCATCTACACGATCCAAACCGTGTTCAATCCAGGCGACCCCCACCCCGTGCCGGTCTCCGACACCCACGTGTACGGCGTGGTCTCGCTGATCTTCTGGTCGGTGATGGCCATCGTCACCCTCACCTACGTGACGCTCGTGATGCGGGCGGACAACCACGGCGAGGGCGGCATCATGGCGCTGATCACCCTGCTGCGGCGATACGGCGGCCGGGGACGGCGCACGGCGATGACATTGGCCGCCGCCGGTCTGTTCGGTGCGGCGCTGTTCTTCGGCGACAGCATGATCACTCCCGCGATCTCGGTGCTGTCGTCGGTCGAAGGTCTCAAGGTCATCGACCCCGACCTCGGGGACTTCGTCGTGCCCATCACCGCGGTGATCATCGTTGCGCTGTTCTCCGTGCAGCATCGCGGCACAGCCGCCGTCGGCCGCTTCTTCGGGCCGGTGATGATCGTGTGGTTCGTGGCCATCGGCGCGTGCGGAGTGAACGGCATCGTCGGCAATCCCGAAATCCTCAAGGCGCTCTCGCCGACCTACGCCCTGGAGTTCATGGCCGAGCATTTCCACATCGCGTTCTTCGCCCTCGCCGCAGTCGTGCTCGCCGTTACCGGAGCGGAGGCGCTGTATGCCGACATGGGCCACTTCGGCCGACGCGCGATCACGTACGGCTGGCTCGGCCTCGTGCTGCCTGCCTGCACGCTGAGCTACTTCGGCCAGGGGGCGCTGGTGCTGCATGACGAATCGACGGTCGCTGCCCCATTCTTTCTGCTCACTCCCGAATGGGCGCGAATTCCCATGGTGCTGTTGGCAACTGCCGCGACGGTGATCGCGTCGCAGGCGGTGATCACCGGGGCGTTCTCGGTGGCATCGCAGGCCGCCCGGCTCGGCTACTTGCCGCGGCTTCGCATCGACCACACGTCGGCGTCGACCATCGGCCAGATCTACGTGCCATGGATCAACGGGGCGCTGATGGTGGGGGTGTTGATCCTCGTGTTCGCGTTCCGCAGTTCTGCGGCACTGGCTTACGCGTTCGGCATGGCGGTGACGGGCACGATCACCATCACCACCACCCTCTTCTTCTACTACGCGCGCACGAGGTGGGGATGGCCGCTGTGGCCGGTGCTGATCGGCGGCGGCCTGCTCCTGATCGTCGATCTGATGTTCTTCGCGGCGAACCTGACCAAACTCGTGCACGGGGCGTGGCTGCCGCTGCTGATCGGGATAACCGTCTTCACCGTGATGAGGACGTGGGAACGCGGCCGCAGGATCGTCACCAAGGCGCGCGAGAACGCCGAAGGTCCGCTGAGGGAATTCGTCGACGGTCTGGTGCACCGCGATCCGCCGCTGATCCGCATCCCTGGCACGGCGGTGTTCCTCAACCGCAGCAGCCAGACTGCGCCACTGGCGATGCGCGCCAACGTCGAGCACAACCACGTGCTGGCAGAACATGTGATCATCCTGTCCGTCGAAACCGAAACCGTGCCGCGGGTACCGGATTCCGAGCGGATGACCCACGACGACCTCGGCTACGCCAGGGACGGCATCATCCACGTCAAGGCGCGTTTCGGCTATATGGAGCGCCCGAATGTTCCACGCGCGCTTGCCCTTCTGGATCCCGAGCAGACCGAGGGCCCGGTCGACCTCGACCACGCTTCGTACTTCCTGTCCAAGCTCGAACTGTGCGCTGGGGAAGCACCCAAGATGGCGCCGTGGCGCACGCGGCTGTTCATCGCGACCTCACACATCACCGCTGACGCCGCCGCGCACTTCGGTCTGCCTCTGGACCGGACGGTGATCGTCGGCTCCCGCATCGAGATCTGAGCACGGCGGTCAGAGCTGTCTGCGACGCCGTATCGGTTCGCGGCCTGGCGGCTGCTGAGGCGGCGGCAACAGCGGGCGGCACGGCCGCACGGCGACGGTCGTCGGCGCACCGGTGGTGATTTCGAGCGTTTCGCCGGCGTGCCGGATCGTCAACTTACCTTCCGGTCCATCCCGCAGGATGTAGGTGACTTCGGAATGTCTGGCTTCGACTGTCAGCCGAAAACCCCTCCACCGCAACCGGAATCGCATGCACGAGATCCCGTCCGGCAGATGAGGGTTCAGCACCAGCTCGCCCTCGTCATCGCGCAGCCCCCCGAAACCGGCAACCAACGCGATCCAGGTTCCGGCCAGCGAGGCCATGTGCAATCCGTTGCGGGTGTTGTGGTGCAGGTCGCGCAGGTCGATGAGCGCGGCTTCATACGTGTAGTCGTGGGCGAGCTCGAGATGTCCGACATCGGCGCACATCACCGCCTGTGTGCATGCCGACAGCGACGAATCGCGGGTGGTGCGCCGCTCGTAATAGTCGACGTTTCGTGCCTTCTGCTCAGGTGTGAACGCGTGGCTCTGCCACTGCATTGCGAGCACCAAATCCGCCTGCTTGACGACCTGTGACGGGTACAGCCGCACGTACGCCTCGTTGAGCAACAGCGGATACACGGTGTTGGCGGTGAAGTTCCACTCCCGGAACGTGGTGAAGCCCTCGCACTGCGGGTGCACGCCAAGCTCTTCGTCGTAGGGGATGTGCGCGGCGTCGGCCGCATCGCGCCAAGCGGCGGTCTCCTCGGTGCTGACACCCATCGCGTGGGCGGCCTCCGGATGGCGCGCGCACGCCTCCGCGGCAGTGCGCAGGTTGTGCGCTGCCATCAGGTTGGTGAACACGTTGTCGCGCATCACGGCCGTGTATTCGTCGGGACCGGTGACACCGTCCAGATGCCAGTCGCCGTGCCGGTCGTGGTGCCCGAGTGAAAGCCACAGGCGCGCCGTCTCGACAAGCACCGCCAAACCGCACTCGGCTTCCAGCGACTCGTCGCCCGTGACGACGCGGTACCGCTCGAACGCCATCGCGATGTCGGCGTTGACGTGCCACGCCGCCGTGCCTGCCGGCCAGTACGCCGAGCACTCCTCACCGCGGATGGTGCGCCACGGAAAGCTTGCGCCGGCAAGGTCGAGTTCGGCGGCCCGCTCGCGCCCAAGATCGAGTGTGGACGCTCGCCATCGCAGCGCGTCGGCGGCGGCATACGGCGCGGTGTAGGTGAGAACCGGAAGCACGAAACCCTCGGTGTCCCAGAAGGCGTGTCCGTCATAGCCGGTGCCCGTGAGTCCCTTGCCTGGTATCGCGCGGCGCTCCGCGCGGGCGCTGGCCTGCAATACGTGGAAGAGGCCGAAGCGCACGGCCTGCTGGCAGTCCGGGTCGCCGTCCACCTCGACGTCGGCGCAGTCCCAGAAGTCGTCAAGGTAAGAGCGCTGCGCGTCCAGCAGTCCCTGCCATCCGGTGTACTTGGCGCCCGCGATGGCGCCGGCCGCCTGGTCGCGCAGCGCCGGACGGGAGCGCAGGCTCGACCAACCGTAGGAAAGGTACTTCACGATGTGGAGCTGCTGGCCCGGTCTCAGGCCGCAGATCACCGTGGTGCGAGCCCAGTCCTCGCCCGCTTCGGTGTTCACCTCGACCCGGCCGGGAACCTCGACATCGTGGTCCATGGCGGCGGCCATCATCAGCCCGCTGGAGCGAGTGCGGTGCACCAGTAGCGCGCCTGCCTCGGTCGCCTGGTGCTGGACGTGCTGCAGTGGGTTTCGCAAGACCGCTGCGACCCGGGGGTCGCCCGACGGCTGCGGTTGGTCCTCGTTGGCGACGAGTTCGGACTGCACTGTGACGCGGACGAATTCGTCGAGCGCCTCGACCACGTACTCGATCGCCGCGACACTGCGCTGCGCCAGCGACACCAGGCGCGTCGACCGTATCTTGACTTGCTTGCCTGCCGGTGACTTCCACTGCGCCGAGCGTGTCAGCGTCCCGGCACGCAGATCCAAAGTTCGTTCATGCGTGAGCAATTCGCCGTAGCGGACATCGAATGGCTCGTCGTCGACCAAGAGCCGCAGGATCTTGCCGTTGGTGACATCGACGATGGACTGCCCGTCTTCGGGGTAGCCGTATCCAGCCTCGGCATACGGCAGCGGACGGGTCTCGTAGAACGAGTTGAGATATGTGCCGGGCAGACCGTGCGGTTCGCCTTCGTCGAGGTTTCCCCGTAATCCGATATGGCCGTTGGATAGTGCGAACAGTGACTCGGACTGGGCGAGCAGGTCCACGTCGAGTGTCGTCTCGCGAACCTGCCATGGCTCGACGGGGAACGCTTCGCTGCTGATCGTCACGCCGGCAGCAGCTCCGCGAGGTCGGTGACGACGACGTCGGCACCGTTGCGGCGCAAGGCTTCTGACTGGCCTACCCGGTCGACACCGATCACCAGACCGAAGTTCCCCGACCGGCCGGCCGCCACTCCGGACAGCGCGTCCTCGAACACCGCAGCTTCGGCCGGCTGCACACCGAGCAGTTGCGCGGCCCGCAGAAACGAATCGGGGGCGGGCTTGCCTGCGATGTGCTCGTCACGCATCGTGACGCCGTCCACCCGGTGTTGAACGAATTTGTCGAGACCGGTGAGCTCGAGTACTTCGCGGGTGTTGGCGCTCGACGATACGACTGCGCGGCCGAGACCGGCCTCCGCGGCCGCCTCGAGGTAGCGGCGAGAACCGTCGAAAACCTTGACGCCATCGTCACGCATCGTGCGGTGGAAGAGCTCGTTCTTGCGGTTGCCCAGCCCGTGCACGGTTTCGGCGGCAGGGTCGTCGTCGGGCCCGCCCTCAGGCAGCTCGATGCCGCGGCTGGCCAGAAAGGACCGGACCCCGTCCTCGCGCTTCTTGCCGTCCACATACGTCAGATAGTCCGCGTCAATATCGAACGGGCGGAAAGCTTCCACTGATCGATGCGCGTGCTGCCGCAGGAAGGCGTCGAACATCTTCTTCCAGGCCTTGCGGTGCACACTCGCGGTGTCGGTGAGAACGCCGTCGAGATCGAACAGAACGGCGCGCACCTGGTCGGGTAAACCGAGCACGGTGGACTCCTTCGTCAGCGGCCAAATCGAGACTACCCACGACGACCCCGACTTCAACGGCGAAAGACGACCCACCTCATCGCGCTGTACATGTACACCGCTTCACACGCACCTGCCACTATCCGCGCGAGGTGGTATTCGACGCCGAGCCCTGCCAGCACGCTGGAAACGCCGAGGATGAACGCCAGATAGTTCACGATCACCACCGCGACGTAGATCGCGACCTGTGGTCCCACCGGGGCGTGCGACCGGAAGTTCATCGTCCGGTTGAGGAAATAGCTCAGCGCGAAAGCGCATGCGTAGCCCACCGTCACCGCGATCGGCAGCGGTGTGCCCAGTCCCCCGTGCAATGCGGTGAGGATGACCAGATCCACGAAGAACGTGAAGCCGTTGATCAACGCGAAGCCCAGAAAGGTCGGGGCGACAACGGAATTCAACCCGAGCGGCAGCCGCGCGGTCACCTCCACGCAGAACCGATGAAATCGCTCGACGGGTCCTAGCCGGCCGGTCCTCGATTCCACGTGCACATGTCCACGCTGACATGGTCAGGTATCCAGACCATGATCACCGGGCAAACGTCTCGATATGGGACAGCAGATCGTTTGTGCGCCAAAAGATCAGCACCGCGAACAAGATGACGACAGCTGTCGTCGTGCCCCATTGCACCAAAGCGCGGCGTTCTCGCGGCGCGTATGCGTAGGCCGCTGCTATCACCGCCCCTGTGATCAGGCCGCCGATGTGCCCCTGCCAGCTGATGTTCTGCGAGCTGATCAATGGGATCACAAACGTGAAGGCCAGGTTGAGCACGATGAGCCCGACGACCCAGCGCACATCGAGGTTGAGCCGCCTGCCCACCACGAACGACGCGCCGAACAGGCCGAACACGGCGCCCGATGCACCCGCGGTCGCGGCGAAAGGATCCGAGAGCAGGTACACCAGCACCGAGCCGCCCAGCGCGCTCATCGCATACAGCGCGCCGAACCGCAGCCTGCCCAGCCAGAGCTCCAGCGGGGGACCAACGACCCAGAGCGCCCACATGTTGAACAGCAGGTGCGTCGTCCCGTAGTGCAGGAACGCCGAGGTCGCGAGGCGGTAAAGCTCCCAGTCGTCGGCCACCGCGTACGGCTGCAGGACCAGCTCGCTCTGCAGGGCCGCCGAGACGTTCTGCAGGACGAACATCACCACGCATACCGCGATCAGCCCGTAGGTGACCACCGGCTTCGCGCCGTACTCGCGACCGCCGAAGCTGGTGCGCGGCTGCCGAACGGACTTGGCGCCTGCGTCGACGCATTCCGCGCACTGATGGCCGACGGCGGCGTCGCGCATGCACTCCGGACAGATGAAGCGATTGCAGCGGGTGCAGCGGACATACGTCTGCCGGTCGGGATGCCGGTAGCAAGTCGGCGGCGCCGCCGGCGCACTCGGATAGCTCACAGCACTCCGAACAGTTCGATCCAGTTGCCGTCCGGGTCGGCGAGGAACATCCAGCCCATGCCGGGCACCGGCGCGAACTCGGTCAGCGGCTCCACCACGTCGTACTCGGAGGCTTCGACCGCGTCGGCGAGCTCTCGCAGATTCTTCACGCCGACGGTGAAGTACCGGACTCCGGCTTGTGCGCGCCCGCCGCCGGGTGTGGCCGGCGCAGGCGGCGCGGTGTATGTGACGAGTTTGAGCACGCTGCTGCCAAGGGAGTACCGCCGCTGCGACCCCCCTTCGAACTCCACCTCTCCTTGGAGCTCGAGACCGAGGAAGCCTTCGTAGAAGGCCACCATCGGCTCGAGGTTCGTTGTCACGACACCGACTTCGATGCCCGGGGTGAGCAGGTCAAGCCTCACGGCTACCTCTTCTCTTGCTGACGGAACGGCTGATCCCAATGGTCGGCGTTGACAACCTCGGCGAGCGGGCGCCGGCGGACGGGGCCGTGCTTGCCCTTCGGCCAGCCCACCACGACGTGTCCGGCGATCATCCAATCCTCTGGCACGCCCACGGCGTCACGCAGCAGCTGCTCGCCGCCGTAGGAGCCCCAGCTGGTCAGGCATGCGCCGAGGCCCTGGGCACGCGCGGCCAGCAGAAAGTTCTGCATCGCCGGGAAGATCGAGCCGCCGAGCAGCAGCTCTGAGGCCGTCGGGAAACGCTTCTGGGTGAACAGGACGGAGGTGAACTCGCCGGCCCGGTCGTGCAATTCGTATGTCGCCCGGTTGGAGCGGGCTCGACGGCTGTCGTCGTCGGCGGCAGGCCGGGTCATCCCGTAGACCGGCTCGATCACCTCCAGCGCCTGCGCAGCGGCCTTGGCCACCACGGCCCGCTGCTCGGCAGAGCGCAGCACGATGAACCGCCAGGCTTGTGCATTGGCTCCCGACGGCGCCCAGGTCGCCGCTTGCAGGCACCGCTCGAGGGTGGCGTCGTCGACCGGCTCGTCGGTGAAGCGCCGCATCGTGCGCGCGGTCGACATCGCCTCCCAGACGTCACTGGTCGCTCCCGGCATAGCCAACCCTTTCTGTGATTCGTCCTCCCGGGAGAACCTACTGCGCCCCGCCGGATAACAATCCGGTCACTATGCAAATCACGATCAATTAAGACATGCGGGCAAATTCTGAGAGCTTTCAATCTCCGGACATCACTCTGGTCGCACGCTTACCGATTTCGGACTGTTTGAGGCCAACATCACGGCGCTGCGGTGTAACGCCGGGCGGCAGCCGCCGTTAGCGGTCCCGAGGCCGGGTTTGCAGGTGGTTGGCTTCGGTTACCTTGGATTTCGGGTGGGGGAAGTAAGCGACCAATTCGCGATCTGAAGGAAAAAGAAATCATGAAATACACGGGTATCACTGCGCGCCGAACCGCCGCCGGTGTCTGTGCCGGTCTGCTCGGGGGCATTGCTGCAGCAACCATCGCCGCGCCAACCGCGGCTGCGGCGCCCGATTGCAGCGCCGACCGAGTGGCAGGCACCGTCAGCTCGGTGACCGGCTCGGCACGCGCCTATCTGGCCGGCCACCCCGGCGCCAACCAGGCGGTCACGGCCGCGATGGGCCAGCCGCGTCCGCAGGCAGAGGCCAATCTGCGCGGCTACTTCACCGCCAACCCGCAGGAGTACTACGACCTGCGCGGCATCCTCGCGCCGATCGGTGACGTGCAGAGCCAGTGCAACGTGACTGTGCTGCCGCCGGACCTGGCGTCGGCCTACGCCACGTTCATGGCCGGCTGATCTCGGTGCACAACGACCCGCCGCTGCAGCACTGCGCTGCGGCGGCGGGTTTGTCGTTTACGCACCGAACCCGAACCCGCTGCGGATGAGCGGCAGCGACGCCATCGTGGCGAATCCGGGCGGAGCGTCACACACCGCGGGTACCGCGTTGAGGACCTGCATGCCGGTCGCGATGCTCGCGGCCCTGACATGCTCCTCCATGGTGGCGGCCCGGCTGAAGCTGGCGAGCGACATGAAGTGCGCTCGCATCGACGGATCGCCTTCGATGGTCAGCGTCCAGCCGTGCTGGGGCTTGGGCCAGTGCGCAGGGTATTCGCCGCCGACGGTCCACAGCGTCTCAATCTCGATCAGCGGCTCACCATTGCGTCGGCCCACCCAGTTCCACCGTTGACCCGCGGTGGTCCCGGCAGGCAGCAAGTGGTCGAAGATCTGGTGATCCTGTTGGGCCGCAACGGCTTCCACCGATGCGGTGACCTCGTCGATGCCGGCGTTGAGCGCATCGGCCAACAACCACACCTGTTCGGTGAAGATCGCACTATTGAATGCCAGGAATTCACTGGCCGTCGGGCTGATCTGCTCGACGGGCTGGCCGAAGGCCATGTTGTCGAAGGTGATGCCGGTGCTTTCATACACCGACCAGTCGGCGCGCTCCTGCAAGGTGATCTTCTCGATGGTCCTCGACATTCCGGACAGCGCCAGCGGCAGGACACCGGAGAGGTTTCCTGGGTTGAGGCCGCCGCCGTGCACGGTGGTTCTGCCGGCTTCGCATGCGGCAAGCAGCCGATCGCGGTCGGCGGTCGCGATCCGGTTCGGATGGAAAAGGAACGCGGTGGTGACGACGTTCTTACCGCTGGCCAGAATCGCGCAGACCTCGTCGATGCTGGCGATGCGCGGGGTGTAGACGACGCATTCGGCATCGAGAGCCAGAATCCGGTCCACGTCGATGGTGGCAGTGACCCCGACAGGATCGCGACCGACGAGGGCCCCGGCGTCGACGCCGTCCTTCGCTTCGGAATAGACCTTCACGCCGACCAATTCGAGGCCCGACCGGCGGTCGAGGATCGTCGTGATCATCTCGGCGCCGATCGTGCCGGTGCCCCACTGGATCACGCGATATGGCGAGCTGCGCATCGCCGAAATGTACCCGCGGCCCGGCGTCGTACCCTGACGAACGTGCCCGATCTCCATCCCGACGTCACTGTCCTCGCTCCCCTGCTGGGTACCTGGGCCGGTCATGGCGAGGGCGAATACCCGACCATTGAGCCATTCGGTTATTTCGAGGAGGTCACCTTCGCTCACGTGGGCAAGCCGTTCCTGAGCTATGCCCAGCGGACGAAGGCCCGTGAAGACGGCCGCCCGCTGCATGCCGAGACCGGCTATATCCGGGTGCCGTCGGTAGGACGCGTCGAATGGGTGCTGGCGCATCCGACCGGCGTCACGGAGATCGAGGAGGGAACGCTGTCCGTCAGCGCGACGACGATCGAGATGGAGGTGCACTCGACGGCGATCGGGCGGACCGCGTCGGCCAAAGACGTTGTAGCGCTTGGCCGTTCGATCCGCATTGCCGGTGACGAACTGGTCTACACGCTGCGGATGGGCGCGGTCGGCCAACCCCTGCAACACCACTTGGCCGCGACGCTGCGCAGGCAGGCATGACGGCCGACGGCAGAATCCGCGTGCCTGTCGACCTCGACGCGGTGACGGCGGTGGGGGCAGAGGATCATTCCGGCATCGGCCCGAGATCCGTCGAACGGATCTGGCAGGCCGCGCGCCACTGGTACCAGGCCGGTATGCACCCCGCGATCCAGGTGTGTCTGCGGCACAACGGGAAAGTCGTTCTCAACCGTGCGATCGGCCACGGCTGGGGCAACGGGCCTCTTGATCCGCCGGACGCCGAGAAAATCCCGGTCACGACGGACACGCCGTTCTGCGTGTACTCCGCGGCCAAGGCGATCACCACGACGGTCGTGCACATGCTCGTCGAGCGTGGCGCGTTCTCGCTCGACGATCGCGTCTGCGACTACCTGCCCAGTTACACGAGCCACGGCAAGGACCGCACCACGATCCGCCACGTCATGACGCACAGCGCGGGCGTGCCGTTCTCCACGGGGCCGCGCCCGGACCTCAAACGCATGGACGACAGCGAATACGCCCGCGAAATGCTCGGTGCGCTCAAGCCGGTGTACCGGCCGGGACTCGTGCACATCTACCACGCGCTCACCTGGGGCCCACTCGTCAGGGAGATCGTTTCGGCCGCCACCGGCTGCAATATCCGCGATATCCTCGCCACCGAGATCCTCGATCCGCTGTGCTTCCGGTGGACGAATTACGGTGTGGCACCAGAGGATGTGCCGCTAGTCGCTCCGAGCCATGCGACGGGTAAACCCTTGCCCGCGCCCATCGCCGCGGCGTTCCGCACGGCGGTCGGCGGAACCATGCACCAGATCATCCCGTTCAGCAACACCTCCCGATTCCTGACGGGTGTGGTGCCGTCGTCGAATACCGTCTCGACCGCCGACGAGTTGTCGCGCTTCGCCGAAATCCTGTGTCGCGGAGGCGAACTCGACGGCGTGCGGGTGCTGGCGCCGGAGACGCTGCGCGCCGCGACGCGCGAGTGTCGACGGCTGCGGCCGGATCTCGCCACCGGGCTGATGCCGCTGCGATGGGGCACCGGATACATGCTCGGCTCAAACCGATTCGGGCCGTTCGGGCGCAACGCACCTGCCGCGTTCGGCCACACCGGTTTGGTCGACATCGCGGTCTGGGCAGACCCGTCGCGTGGTCTGGCGGCCGCGGTGGTCAGCAGCGGCAAACCGGGGCGGCATCGCGAAGCGAACCGTTATCCGGCTCTGCTCGACACCATCACGGCGCAGATTCCTCGCGTCAGCGGATAGCGATCATCATGCAGGGTCGATGCGGACCCGGAACATCGACGGCCAGTTCTTGCCGGTCAGCAGGAACTCGTCGCCGTTGATGTGCGCGATGCCGCTGAGCACCTGGCCGCCGTTGCGGACGCCGTCGCGCCAGAGGCCCGAGGCGTCGACCACCGCCGTCACCGCTCCCGTCGCCGGGTTGATCCGGACGATGGTGTCGGTTGGCCAGACGTTGGCCCACACCTGTCCGTCGACGCATTCCAGCTCGTTGAGCCCGACCAGTGGCTGACCGTCGCGGGTGACGTTGACGGACCCGGTTTCGGCAAGAGTCGCCGGGTCGAGGAACCGCAACCGGGCGCTGCCCTCGCTGCTGATCAGCCGGTCACCGTCGCTGCACAGACCCCAGCCCTCGCCGGTGAACGGAACCTCGCGTACCGGGCTCAGGGTGGCTTTATCCCATTCGACGGCGACACCATCGCGGTACGTCAGCTCCCAGATGCTGTCGCCGACGACGGTAATTCCCTCGCCGAAGTAGTTGTCGGGTATCGCGACCGCCCGGCGCACGGCGCCGCTGGCCGGGTCGAGTTCACGCAGCTGCGACTGGCCGGCCAGGCCGGTGCCCTCGTAGAGCGCGGAACCGTCGAGTTCGAGGCCCTCGGTGTATGCGGCGGTGTCGTGTGGCATCACGGCCAGGACAACGGGGGCAACCACCGGGACGGGTTCGGCCTGCGCGGTCGGGGCGGCACCGATGATCGACGCCAGGATGGACACCGCCACGACGGTTGCGCTCGCGATTCGTATCCGCATATCTGCGTTGTACCCGCCAAGGTGTGCGCTCGCCTCATCGGGGGTAAAGGAGACCCGGCGGTAACCCCCGCTAGAATTCGTCGACGACCGCCTGCGGGCGCGCGAACTGTCGGAGGTAACCATGACCAGCCGGCCAGACCCAGGCCTTGGTGGCGGGGGCGCCGCGGCCGCCACCAGCTGCGCAATCGAAGAACGCCGAGTTGGCGAGATCAGCGTGGTATCGGTGGCTGGGACCGTCGACATGCTTACCGCTCCGCAACTCGAGGAAGCGATCGGCGCGGCAGCCAAGAGCTCTCCGCCTGCGGTGATCGTCGACCTGAGCGCGGTGGAGTTCCTGGCATCGGCCGGAATGGGCGTCCTGGTGGCCGCGCATGACGAGCTGAGCCCCGAGGTGCGGCTCGTCGTGGTCGCAGACGGTCCCGCCACCAGCCGACCACTCAAACTGGTTGGCATCGCCGACGTCGTCGATCTGCATGCCACGCTCGATGAGGCGCTGACGGCACTGACGACATAAAACGGGCCGCAATCGGGTAGCCAGCGGACGAGATGACAGAGCCAGAGCAGTCAGGATGTAGCGCAAGCTTCGCGAAGCGTGATATCACCGCCGCTCCGGAACGCGCCGCACAGATCCGACATGAGTTCTCGGACTGGTTACGCGGTCACTTCACTCTCGATCCGATAAGGGCCAGCGATGTGGTTCTCGCCGTCAACGAGGCGCTGGCCAATGCGGCCGAATTCGCCTATGTGACAGCCCGGCAGCCCGGCGTCATGCATGTGCAGGCCGACTACGACGAGTCCGCGGCCGTCCTGACGGTCACTGTCACCGACGAGGGAGCCTGGCGACGCACCGATCCGGACACCAAGCTGCGCACGCGTGGTCGCGGCATCCCGTTGATGCACGCGCTCACCGACCGGGCCACCTTCGACTCGACGCCCACCGGCACCGAAGTGCGCCTGCAGTGGAACGGCGTTCTGCCGACGGCGAGCACGCCCACTCAGAATTTCGGGAGTCGCACGACCTGAACGAAGAACTCGTCGATCTGCCGAACCGCGCTCATGAACTGGTCCAGGTCGACGGGTTTGGTGACGTACGCGTTGGCGTGCAGCTTGTAGCTGCGCACGATGTCTTCTTCGGCCGATGACGTCGTGAGCACGACCACCGGGATGTGGCACAGATCCGGATCGGACTTGATCTTCTCGAGCAATTGCCGACCGTCATACTTCGGCAGATTGAGGTCGAGCAGAATCAGGTCCGGTCGCGGCGCATCCTGGAACACGCCTCGCCGGTAAAGGAAGTCGAGTCCCTCCTCGCCGTCGTGCGCGACGTGCAGGGTGTTCTTGATCTTGTTGTGTTCGAACGCTTCCCTGGTGATGAGTTCGTCACCGGCATCGTCTTCGACAAGCAGGACGTCGATCGCGCGAGGTTCT
Organism: Mycobacterium sp.; assembly: GCF_035697385.1. Taxonomy (GTDB): domain Bacteria; phylum Actinomycetota; class Actinomycetes; order Mycobacteriales; family Mycobacteriaceae; genus Mycobacterium. The sequence goes on from NZ_DASSCY010000379.1 coordinate 21,301, forward strand.
GGCGATGTCATTCAGTTGTTCCTTCCGGCATGGCTGCGAGTATTTCGTTGGGCACGGTGGTTGGCGTAGCTGGCAGTGTGAAGCGGAATCGGGTCCCGTCTGTGTAGCTCTTGTCGATCCAGATGTTTCCGCCGTGGTGCTCGACGATCTTCTTGCACAGCGCAAGCCCGATACCCGTCCCGCTGTACACGTCGCGGCCGTGCAGCCGCTGGAAAATGATGAACACCTTGTCGACGAATTCGTCGGCGATGCCGATGCCGTTGTCCGACATGGACAATACCCAGTCCTCGGCGTGGTCACCGGTGCCCGCTTCGCAGTCGATGACGATTCGCGGCGCAACACCGTCGCGCCGAAACTTCACCGCGTTGCCGATGAGGTTCTGCCACACCATCGCCAGCAGGGTCGGATCTCCGTCAACGTGGGGAAGCGGCTGCGACGGGCGCACGATCTCGGCGCCCGACTCCTCGATCGCGGTGGCAAGGTTGCTCAGCGCGGTGTCCAACGCCGAGTTGAGATCGACCTCGGTGTGCGTCGCGTTGAGCCGCCCGACGCGTGAAAACGTGAGCAGGTCGTTGATCAGCACCTGCATGCGTTTGGCGCCGTCAACGGCGAAATCGATGTATTCGATACCGCGCTCGTCGAGCTTGTCACCATACCGCTTCTCCAGCAGCTGACAGAAGGCGGTGACCTTGCGCAGGGGCTCTTGCAGGTCGTGCGACGCGACGTAGGCGAACTGCTCGAGTTCGGCGTTGGACCGCCGCAGCTCCTCGGCCTGCTCGTCCAGCGCCGCGTGGGCCGACCGTGACGCGTCGAGTTCGTCGACGATTCGCTGCCGCATGTTCTCGACGTCTACCGCGATGGCCCGAATGTCCTTGGGCCCCCGCGGAATAATGCGTTCCCCGAAGTTTCCCTGGGTGATCCGCCTGCATGACTCCGCCAGCGCCGCCAGTGGACGGGTGACGGAGCTGCGCACCAGCACCGCTAGCAGGATCACCATCGCGAAGAAGACCACGAGCATCGCGCCCAGCACCCGGTCACGCCACCCGCGGACCTGTCCGAGCTCTTCGACACCAGCCTCCCGCGCCTGCGTCAGGTGTTCGTTCTGGACATCGAATAGCTCACGGAGCCGGTCGAATTCGACCCTTCCTCGCTCTGCCGTTCCGCTGTCCACGACCGTCGGTCGTCCTGGCGTGATGCTGGCGATCAGCGGTTCGGCGTACGCGCTTCGCCAGGTGGCGGCGGCGCGTTCGATCGCATCGAGATCCTCGATGAGGTCGCGGCGGTCGGCCGCATGCGCCCGAATATCCTCGGCCGCAGCCGATTCGGCGCGTTGACCGTTGTCGTAGGGCTGCAGGAACTGACGGTCGGCGGCGATCGCGTAGCCGCGCACCGCGGTTTCCTGGTCCCGTAGCGCCGCCTGCAATTGGTAGGCAGCCACGCGCGCCGGCTGGATGGTGTTGGTCAGCTCGCCTGACACGTCGTCGGTGCGGTTCATCAACACCGCGCCTGCCACTGCGCCCGTCAGCACCAACACGCCCATGGCTGACAGCACGAGAATCTGCCAGCCTTGCACCGTCAGTCTCATCTGGCCGATCGCTCCACGCGGATGATGGCGATGTCGTCGGTGAGGCCACCGTGCATCCGGGCGCGGCTCTCGGCTTGTTCGATGAGCGCGCCGACGAATGCCGGGCCGGGCAGCGCGGCAAGCGAGCGGGCCAACTGAAGCAATCCTTCTTCACCGAGACGTTCGTCGCCGCGTCCGGCATGTCCCTCGAACAACCCGTCGGTGAGCAGCAGGAGGCCATGTCCAACGGGTAGCTCCAAATGATTCACGGGCCACTCTTTGGCGCCAAGACCGAGCGCGGGCCCGGCGGGCGGTTCCAGCCACTCGACCGTGTCGCGGCCGTGCACCATTAGACCGGGATGCCCGGCCCGGACCGCGGTGAAGTGGCCGGTGTCAGGTGCAAGCGCCACGCTCAGCAGCGTCGCGAAAATCCCTCTGCCGGGACGCTCCGTGGTCAGAATCCGGTCGAGCTGCCGCATCCGCTCGCCGCCGCGCAGGCCTGCGAAGGTCAGCGCGCGCCAGCCGATGCGCAGTGCCACACCGAGGGCGGCCTCGTCGGGTCCGTGGCCGGCGACGTCGCCGATCATCACGTGAACGGTCCGGTCTGGGGTTTGGACGACGTCGTAGAAGTCGCCGCCGAGCAAGGCGTTCTGCCGGCTCGGGCGGGACTCGGTGACGATGTCGACGCCGGGGTCGTCCAGCAGCAGCGGGGAGGGCAGCAGCCCGCGTTCGAGGCGTGCGTTCTCCCGGGCGCGCAGGCGGCTGGCGTGAAGATCGACGGCGGTGAGCTCGGCTCGTTTGCGCTCGATGGAATACACCACGGCGCGACGCAGCATTTCAGGATCGACGCGGCCCTTGACCAGGTAGTCCTGCGCACCGGACGCGACGGCGGAGACGCCGAAATGTTCGTCGGTGAGGCCGGTGAGCACGATGATCGGGATCGTCGAATCGAGCTTGCCGAGGCGGCGCAGGGCGTCGATCCCGTTCGCGTCGGGCAGGTTCAGGTCGAGCAAGACGCAGTCGGGCCGGGTTTCTGCCAGGGCGCGCTCGGCGTCGGAGATCGACTGTGCCCAGGTGAAGCTGATGTCGGCTTCGGCGTCTGCGATCAGCTCTTCCACGAGCAATGCGTCGGCGCGGTCGTCCTCGACCAGTAGCAGCGACAGCCGGTGACTACCAGCGGTAGGGGCAACGCCGGAGCTCGGCGCAGGCAGGAACTGCGGGTCTAGTGGCGCGCGCATCGGTAATCACGTCCTTCATATAGCGACGTCACCCCGGTCGCGCTGACCTTCTGCTTTAGTGACAACGAGTCGACAATACCCAGTCATGGGCGACCCTTCAGCCCGGTATCACCGGATCTTCTCGCCGTACACGTGGTCCACGGTCAACGCCATGAGGACCCGACGATCGGAGACCATCACCGCCCGGTACTCGTCCCAGTCGGGATGCTCACCGGCGGCGTTGCGGTAGTAGTCGACGAGCGCCTCGACTTCGGGGCCATGAGGATCGGCACCCGGGCCGGTGAGTGTCACGGTGCCCTCGGCGGTGGCCCATGCCCAGCCGTCGGAGCTGGTCACTTCGATGACGGCCCGCGGGTCGCGGCGCAGGTTCGCCGTCTTGGCCCGTCCGTCGGTCATCGATACGTAGATAACCCCGGCGTCGCGGTCGTAGTACGGCGTGACCGGCGACAGCTGCGGGAGGCCGTTGGACTTGATGGTGGCGAGGACGCCGAGCTGGCTTTCGGCGAGCAGTGCGTGCGGGTCGAATTGTGTGGCTGTCATGCCGGGGGCAACTGCCGGCGGTATCGGGGCTATTCCGTGCGTTCGATGATGAGTCGGGCGAGCTCGCGGAGGTCGCTTGCGACGAGCGTAGGCTGCGGCAAGCCTTCGGCCTTCAGCGGCGCATTGCCGGGCCGAGTGAGCAGCGCGCCCTCCAGCCCTGCGCGCTGGGCCCCGATGGTGTCCCACACATGCGCGGCCACCATCATGCACTCCCCGGGCTCGACCGCGAGCTCGTCGCACACATAGTGGTAGACCTCTGCTGCGGGTTTGAATGTTCGCCGGGCATCGACACTGAACTGTCGCTCGAAGAAGCCGGCGAGCCCGGCGTGTTCCAACGGGCTCTTGCCTTGTGGATTGGGCGGGGAATTCGTCAGAGTGACGAGTCGGAAACCATTGTCGCGCAATATCTCTAGGCCATCGGAGACGTCGGGGTGTACTGGCATCGTCAGCATGGCGTGCTTCACGCGGTCCAGGTCGCCATCGTTGATGCGCACGCCGTGTATGTCCGCCAGCATCTGCAACGTCGCCTGACCGAGGGTGAAGAAATCGACGTAACATCCCGACAGCGCCGTGGTCATGGAGTACATGACGAGCTGGCCGAACCACTCGCGCATCGCGTGCGGATCACCGAGTATCTGGTCGAAAAGCGGCGCCAGGGAATCGATGTCGATGAGCGTTTCGTTGACGTCGAACACAAGAACGGTCGGTACCGCGGTCATGCATTGATTATCGGACGAGAAGAGGGGCATCCGAATTCGGATGCCCCTCTTGCTAGGTCGCGGTGATTCAGCGGGTCCGCACAGTGGTGTCGACCATCGGCACGTTCACCTTGGGCTGGATGTCCTGCACCCACTGGTGATGATCGATGCCGGTCGGTGCGTCGACGAGGCTGGCAGCCTGGGCGGGTCCTGCCAAGCCGAGGAACGCGGCGGCCAGTCCACTTGCGGCGATGGTGGCAAATCCAAACTTCTTCATTTTGATGCCTTCTTCTTTCTCTGTCGTGGTGGTTCGAGCCGTGGCGCGAATGTCGCGGTTCGGACGTTGCATCGGCCGGTTTGGTACTTCTTCGTGCCGGTCTGATAGCTCAAACAGGCAGTTCAGAGGTTTAATTCCGATGGCAGCAATTGATCGGCGGTTGGCAGGAATCGACTCCTGATTCGGTGTTGGACTTGGCCTTTCGGTAGTCGCTGTCGCGGTGGTGCGGTCAGTGCGGCGGGCAAAGTGACTGTTTAGGTCATTCGCGCGTCGGCGTAGGCGAGCATCGCGTCGCGCAGGTACTCGGCCAGGCGTGGATCGAGCGAGTCAAGGTGCGTGCGCCATTCCGACGGTTCGGTGATGGCCCGCGCGAGTTGGGTGTAGCTGTCTTTGTCGGGGTCGTACACCTTGCGTTGCAGCGCAAGGTCATCCTCGATCACGGCGAAGGTGGCTTCGTCGTCTGCGGCGACCCCGTCGCGCAGCAGCGCCAGCAGGCGGCGTTCGAGTTGAATGCCTTCGGCGTTGAACGCCTGGAACTGTTCGTTGGTCCAGTCGGCCGTGTTGCGCTGCACCTCGGCGAGTTCTGGCTCTCCGGTGCGTTCGAGTTCGCGTTCGATGTACTCGCGGTTGAACTCGAAGCCGCTGAACAGGTTTTCGGCGGGCATGTCGGTTCCTTTCTCGAGATGTTCGATGGTGACCGCGACGGTCGTCGCGAGCCGGTCCAACCGGTCCCGTTCTGCGGTGAGCCGGCGGTGATGACGGAGCAGCGCCTCGATCGGGTCGTGTTCGGCGTCGACCACCGTTTGGATCGTCGCCAGATCCAAACCGAGATCGCGCAGCAGCAGCACCTCTTGCAGTCGGAGCATCTGCGGACGTTCGTAGTAGCGGTATCCGTTGGCGCCGACGCGATCAGGACGTAGCAGTCCGATCTCGTCGTAATAGCGCAACGTCCGCGCCGTGATCCCCGACATGCGGGCGACTTGCTGAATCGACCAACCCATCGGCACCTCCCTCGTGCTACCAGCGACGATAGAAGCTGCCGTAACGGCAAGGTCAAGCCCAACTTCATCGGGTTATCCACAGTCGCGTTTTTATCCACAGGTTGGGTTTGGCCGGGTCGTTTTGGTCGGTGTATGCGATTAGGTTCGAAAGTATGTTCGATCAGTTGGTGGCGGCCGCCGAACCCACCCGGGGGGCTGGCGCGGTGGGTGCGTGGGCGCGGGTGGAAAACGCCGCCTGCGCGCGCCGCCTGTCGGCGATGGCCGATGTGTTGGAGGCCCGGATGGCCGCCGACGGCTCCGCTGATCGTGAGCAGTGGTGTGTGGACAACTGGGACGCAGTAGCCGCCGAGATCGGCGCAGCCCAGAATGTGTCGGCCGGGGTGGCTTCGCATCAGTTGTTGGTGGCCCAGGCGCTAC
>NZ_DASSCY010000380.1:0-7647 GCF_035697385.1 Mycobacterium sp.
GGACAACCAAATTGCGGCGCTGCACGAATCGATGGCCGCGGCCGCCGCTGATCACGTACGGATCGGTGAACTCAACGCCGAACTGCGAGAGTTAGAGGCCCGCAAGGAATCGCTCGAAGAGGCGTGGTTGGCCTTCGCCGACGAATGAATTCCCTAGCGGCGCAGTCTGAGTCGAAGCCGGTCGGCCGTGTCGCGGACAACGCCGAGCTGCTTGGCAACCTGAATGGGAGCTGTACCGCCGCGGGCATCGCGCGAGTCGACCGAGCCCGTGATGGTCAGGACTTCGCGCACCTGCGGCGTCAGCTCCGGGTGGATCTCTGCGAGTTCGGCGTCCTCGAGTTCCTCCAGGCCGATACCGCGGGCCTCGGCCGCCTTTACGGCCGCACCCGCGGCCTCATGCGCGACCCGGAACGGGACACCCCTGCGGACAAGCCATTCGGCGACGTCGGTCGCCAGCGTGTAGCCCAGCGGCGCGAGTTCGGCCATCCGGTCGACGTCGAAGCGAAGCGTTGCGACGAGGCCCGCCATCGCAGGCAGCAGCAGCTCGAGCTGGCCGACCGAGTCGAAAACGGGCTCCTTGTCCTCTTGCAGGTCGCGGTTGTATGCCAGCGGCTGCGCCTTCAGAGTGGCCAGCAGCCCGGTCAGGTTCCCGATGAGCCGGCCGGACTTGCCGCGGGCCAGTTCGGCGACGTCGGGGTTCTTCTTCTGAGGCATGATCGAGCTACCCGTCGACCACGAATCGTGCAGCGTCACATAGCCGAATTCGGTTGTGCTCCACAGGATGATGTCTTCGGCCAACCGTGACAGGTCGACGCCGATCATGGACAGTACGAAGGCCGCCTCCGCCGCGAAGTCGCGGGATGCGGTGGCGTCGACGGAGTTGTCCGCGGCGGCGTCGAAGCCCAGTTCCTCGGCGATCGCGTCCGGATCGAGATCAAGTGACGATCCGGCCAGCGCCCCGGATCCGTACGGCGACACCGCGGCACGCTTGTCGAAGTCGGCGAGCCGGTCGACGTCCCGCAACAGCGGATGCGCGTGGGCCAGAAGGTGGTGCGCCAGCAGGATCGGCTGCGCTGACTGCAGGTGCGTCTTGCCGGGCATGATCGCGGTCGGGTGGGCGGCCGCCTGGGTGGCCAGTGCCCCGACGACGTCGAGCACGCCGTCCGCGACCCGGCGCACCGCGTCGCGCAGCCACATTCGAAAAAGCGTGGCCACCTGGTCATTTCGCGACCGGCCCGCACGCAACCGTCCGCCCAACTCGTCTCCGACCCGGTCGATCAGGCCACGCTCCAGCGCGCCGTGCACGTCCTCGTCGGTGACCAGTGGCAGGAACGTGCCATCGGCGACGTCCGACGCCAGGCTGTCCAGGCCGGCAAGTAGACCGTCGCGCTGCTCGTCGGTCAGCAGGCCAGCTTGAAACAACACCCGCGCATGGGCTTTCGATGCGGTGATGTCATACGGCGCCAGCACCCAGTCGAAATGCGTCGACTTGCTCAGTGCGGCAAGCGCGTCGGACGGGCCGACTGCGAACCGTCCGCCCCATAGCGATCCCTCGTTGGTGTTCATTTCGGGACGCTCAGTGCCGCGCGAGCGACCGCGTTTGCACGCAAACTACGGCGTGTCGCTGAGCAGACACGGTCGGTCGCGATCATTGGGACAGATCCCGGCGGGCGGCGATGCTCGACGACAGGCCGTGCACATGTACGAAGCCCTTGGCGGACGACTGGTCGAACGTGTCGCCCTCGTCGTAGGTCGCCAAGTTGAAGTCGTATAGAGATTCCTGGCTCCGGCGACCATTCACCGCAATGTGGCCGCCGTGCAACACCATCCGGATCTCACCCGACACGTGCTCCTGGGTGTGAGCGACGAACGACTCCAGTGCGTTCTTCAGCGGCGAGTACCACAAGCCGTCATAGACCAGCTCGCCCCAACGCTGGTCCGTGTTGCGCTTGAAACGGCCGAGCTCGCGTTCGAGCGTGACGTGCTCGAGCTCGGTGTGCGCGGTGATCAGCACCATCGCGCCCGGCGCCTCGTAGATTTCGCGGCTCTTGATGCCGACCAGCCGATCCTCGACGACATCGAGTCTGCCGACACCCTGTGCGCCGCCACGCTCGTTGAGCTCCTCAATGGCCTGCAGGACCGTCACAGGCCTGCCGTCGATCGAAACCGGCACGCCCCGTTCGAATCCGACGATCACCTCGTCGGGAGTGCTCCAGTTGACTGTCGGGTCTTCGGTGTAGTCGTAGACATCCTTGGTCGGTGCGTTCCACAGGTGCTCCAGGAAGCCGGTCTCCACCGCCCGTCCCCAGACATTCTGGTCGACCGAGAACGGTGAGCGCTTGCTGACGTTGATCGGGATGGCGTTCTCCTCGGCGAACGCGATCGCCTTCTCGCGTGTCCATGCGTAGTCGCGGACCGGCGCGAGCACCTCCAGATCCGGTGCAAGCGAGGAGAATCCAACCTCGAAGCGGACCTGATCGTTGCCCTTGCCGGTGCAGCCGTGTGCGACGATCCCCCCGCCGTGCTCGCGGGCCGCGGACACCAGATGCTTGACGATCAGTGGCCGGCTCAACGCCGAAACCAGCGGATACCGGTCCATGTATAGAGCGTTGGACTGGATCGCGGGCAGGCAATACTGTTCGGCGAACTCGTCTTTGGCGTCGACGACGACGGCTTCGACAGCGCCGCAGTCCAATGCCCGCTTCCGCACCACCTCCATGTCCTCGCCGCCCTGACCAAGGTCGATGGCGACTGCGACAACCTCACGGCCAGTCTCCTTGCCGATCCAGCTGATCGCCACAGAGGTGTCCAGCCCGCCGGAATACGCCAAGATGACGCGCTCGGACATTAACCAATCTCCTTCAGTTGAATGCTTTCGAACTTGGTGGCCAGTTCGGCGCCGCTCATCGGCTCACGTGCGACCACAAGGATGGTGTCGTCGCCGGCGACGGTGCCGACGACATACGGAAGCGACGCGCGGTCGATCGCGCTGGCCAAATAGTGCGCCGCGCCCGGCGGCGTGCGCAGCACCGCGAGATTGCCACTGGCATCAGTCGATACCAGCAGCTCGGCCAGCAGTCGCGACATGCGTTCGGTGCCACCGGAAACACCGCGCACCGGGCTGCCGTCCTCCGGAACGATGTACACACCGACACCGCCGTCGGCTCCGCGCAGCTTGACCGCGCCGAGCTCTTCGAGGTCCCGCGACAGCGTGGCCTGAGTGACGTCGATGCCCTCGTCGGCGAGCATCTCGACCAGCTCGCTCTGGCTGTGTATCGACTGCGACGACAAGATCGACACGATGCGGGCCTGTCGACCGGCCCGGGTGGCTGCCGAAGTCATGCCTCGACTCCGGATCGCTCCAACAGCCACACCAAGAGCGCCTTCTGCGCGTGCAGCCGGTTCTCCGCCTCGTCCCACACCGCGCTGTGCGGCCCGTCGATGACCTCATCGGTGATCTCGTGACCACGGTGAGCCGGAAGACAATGCAGCACAATCGCATTCCGCTGTGCCCGAGCGAGCAGCGCTGTGTTGATCTGAAACGGCTGGAATGGCCCCACCCGGTCGAGGCCATCGTTTTCCTGACCCATCGACGTCCAGGTATCGGTCACCAACACGTCCGCGCCGTCAGCGGCCGCCCGTGGATCCGTCGTCAAGGTCACCGAGGCGCCGGTGTCGGCGGCACGTTTCTCGGCGGCAGCGACGAACTGCGGATCGGGCTCGAAACCGGAAGGGGCGGCAACGGTGACGTGTATACCGGCGGTAACGCCGCCGAGCATCAACGAGTGCGCCATGTTGTTCGCGCCGTCGCCGAAATAGGACAGCCGCAGCCCATTCAACGTGCCCAGGCGTTCGTCGAGCGTCTGCAGATCGGCGAGCACCTGGCACGGGTGGAACTCGTCGGACAGCGCATTGACGACCGGCACGCTCGAACCGGACGCCATCGCGGTCAGACGGTCCTGCCCGAACGTGCGCCACACGATCGCCTCGACGTAACGGGACAACACCTTCCCGGTGTCCTCGAGTGTCTCCTCGCGCCCCAGCTGGGTGTTGCGGCCGTCCACCACGACGGCATGGCCGCCGAGTTGGGCGATGCCGACCTCAAACGAGAAGCGGGTGCGGGTCGAGTTCTTGTCGAAAATGACGGCCACGCCCTTCGGGCCGTCGAGCGGGCGGCGGCTGAACGGCTCCTTCTTCAGCTCGGCGGCCAGTGCCAGCACCTCGGCCTGCTCGTCGGGCGTCAGGTCGTCGTCGCGCAGGAAATGCCGGGTCATGAGGCCGCCGCCTTGTCCAGAACCTTTGGCAGCGCAGTCAGGAAGTCGTCGATCTGGGCCTCGGTGATGACCAGCGGTGGGGCCAGCCGGATCACGTCGGGGGCGGCGGCGTTGACCAGGAATCCGGCATCGCGGGCCGCGGCCTCTGCGGGCTTGGCGGCTTCGGAGTTCAGCACCACGCCGCGCAGCAGCCCGCGGCCGCGGACATGGTCGACCAGCGGATGCCCCAGCGATTCGATGCCTGCGGACAGTGTCTTGCCGAGCACGTCGGCGCGGCCGATCAGATCGTCGTCGGCCAGGACTTTGAGCACGGCCAGCGCGGCCGCCGTGCAGACCGGGTTGCCACCGAACGTACTTCCATGCAGACCCGGCGTGAGCAGATCGCCGGTCGCGCCGACCGCGATGCACGCGCCGATCGGCAGCCCGCCGCCAAGGCCCTTGGCCAACGTCACGATGTCGGGGGTGATGCCGTCGTGCTGGTGGGCGAAAAACGCTCCGGTGCGGCCCATTCCGGTCTGCACCTCGTCGAGTACCAGCAGCGCGCCGTGCTTGCTTGTGATCTCGCGCGCGGCGACCAGGTATCCGGAGGGCGGGACGACGACGCCGCCCTCCCCCATGATTGGTTCCAGGAACACCGCGGCGGTGTCGTCGTCGACCGCAGCGGCCAGCGCATCGGTGTCGCCATACGGGATGTGGGTGACGTCGCCGGGCAGCGGGGCGAACGGCTCCTGCTTGGACGGCTGGCCGGTCAGTGCAAGCGAACCCATGGTCCTGCCGTGGAAAGCGCCTTGGGCGGCAACGAGTTTCGTTCGACCGGTCAGGCGGGTGATCTTGAAGGCCACTTCGTTGGCCTCGGTGCCGGAGTTGCAGAAGAACACCCTCGCCTCGGCGCCGAGCAGAGCGACCAACGCCTCGGCCAGCGCGATGCCGGGTTCGGTCGCGTAGAAGTTCGACGTGTGGCCGAGGGTGTTGAGCTGACGTGTCACCGCCTCGATGACGGCGGGATGGCGGTGGCCGAGGATGTTGACCGCGATGCCGCCGAGCAGGTCGACATACGACTTGCCGTCGACGTCGGTCACCACGGCGCCGTCACCGCTGGCCAAAGCCAAAGGCGGCGTGCCGTAGTTGTTCATCATCACGGCTTCCCAGCGCTGCTGGAGCGTCATGCTCCTCCCCTCCTGTCCGACTCCTCGCCGGAGCTCGTACCTCGCTCCGGTGTCGTCGTCGGACGCACCACTTTCGTGCCCGTCCCCTCGTCCGTGAACAGTTCGACGAGCACGCAATGCTCGACGCGGCCATCGATGACGTGCGCGCTGGGCACTCCGCCGCCAACCGCGCGCATACACGCCTCGATCTTGGGCACCATGCCGGCCTCGAGCGTCGGAAGCAGTTGCGTCAATGCGGCGACGTCGATTTCGCTGACCAGCGACGTGCGATCCGGCCAGTTGGTGTACAGGCCTTCGACGTCGGTCAGCACGACGAGCTTCTCGGCGTGCAGCGCCTCGGCCAACGCGGCGGCCGCTGTGTCGGCGTTGATGTTGTACACCACGCCGTCGGCGTCCGGCGCAATTGTCGACACCACCGGAATACGGCCTGCTGCAATCAAATCCATCACCGCATCGGTGCTGACCCGTTCGACGTCGCCGACAAGACCGATGTCTGTCGCCACTCCGTCGACGGTGACGCTGCGCCGCACGGCGGTGAACAGATGGGCGTCCTCGCCGGTGATGCCGACGGCGTACGGACCGTGGGCGTTGATGAGGTTGACCAGTTCGCGGCCGACCTGGCCGAACAGCACCATGCGGGCGATATCGAGCACCTCGGGCGTCGTGACACGGAAGCCGCCCTTGAAATCGCCTGCAATGCCGAGCCGTTTGAGCATCGCACTGATCTGCGGGCCGCCCCCGTGCACCACGACCGGATGGATACCGCAGTTGCGCAGGAACACCATGTCGGCGGCGAACGCCTCGCGCAGGGTGTCGTCCGTCATCGCGTTTCCGCCGTACTTGACGACGACGATCTTGTCGTGCAACTGCTTGAGCCACGGAAGCGCGGATGCAAGGACATCGGCCTTGACGTGACGATCGACGGCAGTGGCGGTCATGAGCTGTACGCCGAGTTCTCTTCGACGTACCCGTGAGAGAGGTCTGTTGTCCGGATCGATGCGTGATCCGTGCCGACTCCGAGGTCGATCGTAACGTCGATGTCGGCGCCGGACAGGTCGACATCACGCGCACCTGGCGCGCCGACACCCTCGACACATACCGCAGAACCGTTGAACGACACGCTGATCCGATCAGGCTCCAGCGCAACCGGGGCCATGCCGACAGCGGCCAGCACACGTCCCCAGTTCGCGTCGGAGCCGAACAGCGCGGTCTTGACCAGGCTGTCGCGCGCGACCACCCGGGCGGCCGTCAGCGCGTCGTCCTCCGAGGCGGCTCCGGTCACCGTGACAACGATGCGCTTGGTTACACCTTCGGCATCGGCCTGCAGCTGGGTGCACAGGTCGTCGCAGACCCGCAGCACAGCGTCGTCGAGATCGCTTTGGCTGGGCGCGATTTCGCTGGCACCTGAGGCGAGTAGCAGCACGGTGTCGTTGGTGGAGCAGCTGCCGTCGACGTCGAGCCGGTCGAAGGTGAGCGCGGCGGCTTTGCGCAACGCCTGATCGAGGGCCGCTGCGTCGGCGACGGCGTCGGTGGTGATGACGCACAGCATGGTGGCCAGTGAGGGTGCGAGCATGCCCGCGCCCTTGGCCATGCCGCCGACCGTCCAATTGCCGGTGTGGTGCAGCGCAACCTGTTTGGGCACGGTGTCGGTGGTCATGATGGCCCGGGCGGCCTCTTCCCCACCAGTCAGGCCACCGGCCAGTTCGTGCACGATTTCGGTGACACCTGAGGTGACTTTGTCCATCGGCAGCCGGTCGCCGATCAGCCCGGTCGAGCAGACTGCCACCTCGATGGCGCCGGTGTCGGTGCCCCAGTCGGACAGCGCGGCGGCGACGGCCTCGGCGGTGGCGTGGGTGTCCTGAAATCCCTGCGGGCCGGTGCAGGCGTTGGCCCCGCCGGAGTTGAGGATGACCGCGCGCAGCCGACCGGTGGTGAGCACCTGCTGCGACCAGAGCACCGGTGCGGCCTTGACCTTGTTGCGGGTGAACACGCCCGCGGCGCCGTAGTCGGGACCCTCGTTGAACACGAGCGCCAGGTCGAGCGCGCCGGATGCCTTGATGCCGGCGGCGATTCCGGTGGCGCGAAAGCCGGCGGGCGCGGTGACGCCCTGGGTGCGGACGAGCCGGGGGGTGTCGGTGAGGTCGGTCACGGCGCTACTCCCACAATCGACAGTCCTTCGGTTTCGGGCCAGCCCAGCGCAAGGTTCA
>NZ_DASSCY010000381.1:0-19482 GCF_035697385.1 Mycobacterium sp.
GAACAACCGGCCAAGCTCGCCGCCGGCAACGATGACACCGAGGTCGAGGATTCGCAGTCCCTCGAAGGGCCGCTGGTGAACCAAAGCGTCCTCGACGGTAGCCGGGCCGGATCGTGCTGTGGCCCATGATGGTTCGTCGGCGCCCTCTGGCGGTGCGGTGCGCTGGAAACCGGCACGGTGGCCGTCGACCACGAACGGCCCCACGGGCACGGTGACGCATGCGCCATTCACGATTTCCGCATCGGTCAATGCGCCGACGGCGTGAAAATGTTCAGATGTCAACGCTTCGGCCGGCGTGAGCACGGCCGCAATCGGGACGCCGCGCGCTTGCCCGTCGGCCACCAAGGCTGCCATTGTCTGCGGGGCGAAAAGTTCGGCGATGATGGCGTTGAGTTCGCGTGATGCTCCATAGCGCGCCGCGATCGTGTCGTAGCGCGGGTCGGCGAACTGCTCGGGCTCACCAAGCCATGCCCTCATACCGCGCCATTGGCGTGCCGACAGCAGACAGATCCGGACGTAACCGTCCTTGCAACCAAAGATCGGATATATGTGCTGATTTCGCGGTCGGCCCCGCCATAGTTCGTTGGACCGCTTCTGCCCGACGGCGGCCTGACCCTCGGATCCGAACGGCGGGTCGAGGGACTGCACAACCGCCTCGAATCGGGAGAAGTCGATGTAATCACCTGTGCCGGAACGTAACCGGTGGTAGTAGGCAGCCAGCGCCGCCCACGCGGCCTGCACGGCGGCGGTCGTCGACGCCACGCCGTTTGGTGGCAAGACGGGTTTCCCGGATGCCGGGCCTGTCCGCGACAATGCGGTCGACATGGCATACAGCACCGGGTCGGTGGCGTGCCGCGTCGCGTAGGGCCCCGCTGCGCCGAAATCGGTGACCGACAACCCGACAAGGTGGCCGAACCGCGCGGCCAGTGCCTCACATGAGGTCCCGAACGTGGCCGTCCCACCGGCGCTGTCGACCAGGATGTCGGCGGTGGCGGCAAGCTCGAGCAACCGTTCGCGGTCGGCGGGCCGAGCCGGATCGAGTACTGCGCTGCGCTTGTTCGCGTTCTGCACCGCGAACGCGATGCTGGCGCCGTCCAGGCTCGGCAGAGCACGGCGGGCCACGCTGCCGCCAGGAGGTTCGATCTTCAACACGTCGGCGCCGAGATCGGCGAACAATCGGCTCACGCCGTCGGAGTCGGCGCCGCCGGCGTCCAGCACGCGAAGTGACGCAAGCAGCCCGCTCACCGCGCCAGCAGCCGTTCCACCCACTCCAGTTGGGCGTCGGTCCCGGTCACCACATAGATGAAGTCGACGAACGCGTCGGGATAACCGTTGTCGGCCAGCGACCGCACCGCTTCGGCGACCTGATCGACCGATGCGCCTTCGGCGACATTGATCCGGACGTAGGTACCGATGGCCGACGGATCCCGGCCCGCGTCGCGCGCGGCCTCGTCGATCAGTCCTCGTTGCCAGTTCAGTGCCTCGAGGTGGACTCCGCCCGGCACCTGCACCCCAGCCATCCAGCCGTCGGCGCGCGTTCCGACCCGCTTCAACCCCGGCGGCGTGAATGCCCCGAGGTAGATGGGCGGCCGTGGCCGCTGGACCGGCTTGAGGTCAATCCATGATTGCGGGATCGACCAGCGTGTGCCCTGATGCTCTACCGGGCTCGCGGTCCACAGCGCTTCGAGCGCATCCAACAGCTCCTCGAGTTGTGCACCACGCCGGGCGAACGGCGCGCCTGCTGCCTGATACTCGTCCGGCGACCAGCCGATACCGAACCCAGGCAGCAGACGTCCGTTGCTGACCACGTCGATACTGGTGAGCTGGCGCGCCAACTGGGCCGGTGGATACCACGGCGCGACGAAGACACTGCTGCCCAGCCGCACCCTGGACGTCGCCGCGGCGGCGACGGCCAGCGCGATGAACGGGTCGAGGCTGGCGCGAAACTGCTCGGGAATCGTGTCGCCGCCGGCGTAGCCCACCGTCGGATTCACGGCGGCCAACAGCCTGTCCCCGACCCATAGGCTGTCGGCGCCGAGTTGTTCTGCTGTCGATGCGAAGTGCGCAACGTCGTCGTGAGCGGACGCACCGAACTGCGGCACCGCGAATCCCAGCACGACCGCAAGGCTAGTGCTTCGGCCTCTGACGATTGGGGTACTGGGTCCTCAGCCACTGTTCACCTGTCGAGACGATGATGATCTAGATGACCGCTCAGGCTCTCTCCCCGACCCTGTCCCGCGACGAACTCGAGTTGATCGACGCCTACTGGCGCGCCGCGAATTATCTGTCCGTCGGCCAGATCTACCTTTTGGACAACCCGCTGCTGCGGGAACCGCTGGCGGCCGAGCACATCAAACCCCGACTGCTCGGCCACTGGGGCACCACGCCCGGCCTCACCCTCCTCTACGCGCATCTGAACCGCGTCATCCGTGACCGCGACGTCAACGCCATCTACATCACCGGTCCCGGTCACGGCGGGCCCGGTTTGGTGGCGAACGCGTATCTGGAAGGCACCTACAGCGAGATCTATACCGGCATCGCCCAAGATGCTGAGGGGATGCGAAAGCTGTTCCGCCAGTTCTCTTTTCCAGGCGGTATTCCCAGCCACGTCGCCGCCGAGACGCCGGGGTCCATCCACGAGGGCGGCGAGCTCGGCTATGCGCTGGTGCACGCCTACGGCGCGGCCTACGACAACCCCGATCTGGTTGTCGCGTGTGTGATCGGTGACGGGGAGGCTGAGACCGGGCCGCTCGCGGCGAGTTGGCATTCCAACAAGTTCCTCAACCCTGTCACCGACGGCGCGGTGTTGCCGATTCTGCATCTCAACGGCTACAAGATCGCCAACCCGACAGTGTTGGCGCGCATCCCGGCAGACGAGCTCGAGTCGCTGTTCTACGGCTACGGCTACCGGCCGATCACCGTCGCGGGTGATGACCCTGCCAATGTGCACCAGCAGCTGGCCACCGCCTTCGACGAGGCATTCGACCAGATCGGCGCGATCCAGCGGGCGGCACGGCTCGACGGCGAAAAGGGCAGACCGCTGTGGCCGATGATCATCATGAAGACGCCGAAGGGCTGGACCGGGCCCAAGGAAGTCGACGGCAAAAAGGTCGAGGACACCTGGCGGTCGCATCAGGTTCCGTTGTCCGAGACGCACACCAACCCCGAGCACATGGCCCAGCTCGAGACATGGCTGCGCAGCTACGCGCCACAGGAACTGTTCGACGACAGCGGCGCACTGCGCCCTGAGCTGAGGGAGCTCGCGCCCACCGGGGACCGCCGGATGAGCGCCAACCCACACGCCAACGGCGGCCTGCTGCTGCGTGATCTGGACCTGCCGCCGTTCCCCGATTACGCGGTGGCAGTGGACAAGCCCGCGACCGACACCGCAGAGGCCACCAAGGTGCTCGGCACGTTCCTGCGCGACGTGATCAGGCGCAACCCCGACAGGTTCCGGCTGATGGGACCCGACGAAACCGCGTCGAATCGGCTGTCGCCGGTTTTCGAGGCCACCGACAAGGCGTGGCTGGCGGAAACCCTTCCAGACGACGAGCACCTCGGCCCCGAGGGCCGGGTGATGGAGGTGCTTTCCGAGCACCTGTGCCAGGGCTGGCTCGAGGGGTATCTGCTGACCGGGCGCCACGGACTGTTCAACTGCTACGAGGCGTTCGTGCACATCGTGGACTCGATGCTCAACCAGCACGCCAAGTGGTTGTCCAGCAGCTCGCACCTGCCGTGGCGGCGGCCGATCGCGTCGCTCAATTACCTTCTGACATCCCATGTTTGGCGTCAGGACCACAACGGCGCGTCGCATCAGGACCCCGGATTCATCGACCACGTCGCCAATAAGCGGCCCGAGGTGGTGCGGGTGTATCTGCCGCCGGACGCCAACACGCTGCTGTCCGTCGCCGACCATTGCCTGCGCAGCAGGCAATACGTCAACGTGATCGTGGCAGGTAAGCAGCCCGCGCTGACTTATCTGGACATGGACGACGCGATCGCGCACTGCGCCCGCGGCGTTGGCATCTGGGACTGGGCGAGCAACGCGACCGGTGAGCCCGACGTCGTGCTGGCCTGCGCCGGCGACATCCCGACGCTGGAGACGCTGGCCGCGGCCGACATCCTGCGGCGTGAGCTGCCCGATCTGGCGGTACGGGTGATCAACGTCGTCGACATCATGCGGCTACAGCCCGACACCGAACACCCGCACGGGCTCTCCGACCACGAGTTCGACGCGCTGTTCACCACTGACACTCCGGTCATCTTCGCCTACCACGGCTATCCGTGGCTGATTCACCGGCTGACCTATCGCCGGACCAATCACGGGCAGCTGCATGTGCGCGGGTTCAAGGAGCGCGGCACGACGACGACGCCGTTCGACATGGTGATGCTCAACGACCTGGACCGGTTCCATCTCGTCCTCGACGTCATCGACAGGGTGGACGGGCTGGCCAACCGGGCCGCGCTGCTGCGACAGCGCATGCTCGACGCCCGGTTGGCGGCCCGGCGCTACACCCGCGAACACGGCGAGGATGACCCGGCGATCTCGGGCTGGACGTGGGACTTCGGGTACGTTTCGGCAAAGAAGGGGTGATACCCGCCACACGTATACTTGGGTGCAATGTCTGACTTGGCGGTGGCCCCGCAACCCCACCCGCTGGTCGAGCAACTTTCCGCGCTGCACCACTTCCGTATCTACGCCGACATCGCCGTGGTGGTGGTCGTGCTGGCGCTGACCAACCTCATCGCGCATTTCACGACCCCATGGGCGAGCATTGCGACCGTGCCGGCCGCTGCGGTCGGGTTGCTGCTGCTGGTGCGGTCCCGCGGCCTTGGCTGGGCCGAGCTCGGGCTTGGCCGCGAGCACTGGCGATCCGGTGCCGGCTATGCGCTGGCCGCGGTCGCACTGGTGATGACGGTGATCGCGATCGGCGCGCTGCTGCCGTGGACGCGGCCGATGTTCATGAACAACAACTACGCGACCATCTCCGGAGCGTTGATCGCGTCGATGATCGTCATTCCACTTCAAACGGTGATTCCCGAGGAGTTGGCTTTCCGCGGCGTGCTCCACGGCGCGCTGAACCGCGCGTGGGGGTTCCGCGGCGTGGCCGCGGCGGGATCGCTGCTGTTCGGACTGTGGCACATCGCCACGTCGTTCGGCCTCACCAGCAGCAATGTCGGCTTTACCCGGCTGTTCGGCGGCGGCCTACTTGGCACCATCGCCGGGGTCGTGCTGGCGGTAGCGGCCACCGCAGCGGCCGGGTTCGTCTTCACGTGGCTGCGCCGACGCAGCGGGAGCCTGCTGGCCCCGATCGCGCTGCACTGGTCACTCAACGGCCTTGGCGCGCTCGCCGCCGCGCTGGTGTGGCACCTGTCAACTTGATGGATCAGCCGGACGCCTCGCGCTGGCGAGCGCGAAAATCGCGGTTTTTCAGCCGGTTGCCACAGACGGCCATCGTGCACCAAGCGCCACCTCGGTTTCGCGACTGATCGTAGAAGGCCCATCGGCAGTCGTCGTTCGCACAAGCCTTCAGACGCGACCAGCTGCCGTCGCGCTGTGCGTCCCGGATGATCAGCAGAAGGCCGCCCAACCGGGCGCGCAGGGAGTCCCCATTCGCGCTCAGCAGCACCTCACCGTCGTCGCTAAGTTCTGCGACGGCCGAGCCGCCTACGGCGACCTGCCGTAGTACCGCGAGGTCGTCTGGACTGGGGGCCGGTCCGCCGGCGTTGTGGATGAGCAAGGCGCGCAGCGCCTCTCGCACATCACGCACGAAAGCCAGATCGGATGCGTCCAGTGGGACGTTCGCACCGATCAGCCCGTTGGCGATCAGCCACGGAAGGGCATCGTCGGGCTCCGCCAGACGGTCCTGCCCGATCTCGAGGTCGATGGTGTTGACCAGCGACTGAATGCGGTCGAGCGGGGCGGGCGCCGGCCTCTCCTCGTCGTCGCCGGTCCATTGCCCTGGCGCTCTTGTCATGCGGCCAGTGTATTCCCGCGTGACCGGCTAATCAACTTGACTGGTCATGCATGACCGGTGTAGCGTCTTTGGTGGTCATAAGTTCAATGTAGATGCCAGGCAAGAGGTAGAGAACATGCCGAACAACAAGATTTCGCCGGATCTTCTTTCCACGGCCCCCGGCGTGCCCCGCCGCGAGGTGGCTTCGCGGGCACCCCTGACGGCACGGCTGACCGCGCGCCTGCGCGCCGGCCACCTCGACCGTCAGCTCGCGGTCGGAGTTCCGGCTCCCGAAGGAAGCGCACTAGCCGTTCATCAGACGCGGTTGACGTCGGGAAACGAACGCGAAGCGATCGCCAGAGCGCTGCGCCGTACCGTGCGCGACGCCCGATCGGGTGTCAACCCGCTGACCTCCCGGGTGCCAGTGCATCCGACGAACATCACCGAGGCCGAGGACATCATCGACAAGGTCACGCTGCGGCTGCATGCACCGCAGCCAGTGAGCGCACGCGGGATGGCGCGGCTGCGCGTGCTGCTGGCCGACGGCTGCGGCCCGATGTACCGCTTCGGCCAGGGTGACCTCAAGGGCCGGCTCGGCGCCGCGCTCGCCGCGCTGTAGACAGCTAGACCAGCAGCACGGCTGCGCCGGCGATGCGTCCCCCGGCGAGATCGCTCAGCGCCTCGTCGGCGCGGGTGAGCGGATACTGCGGGCTCGTCACCTCGATGCGATGCCGGCCTGCGAAGGCCAGGAACTCGCGAGCGTCGGTGCGGGTATTCGACGTCACCGACCGCACCTGGCGTTCCTGAAAGAGGTGGCGCTGATAGTTCAGCGCGGGGATGTCGCTGAGATGGATGCCCGCGATGGCCAGGGTGCCGCCGCGGTCCAG
This sequence comes from Mycobacterium sp., assembly GCF_035697385.1. Taxonomy (GTDB): domain Bacteria; phylum Actinomycetota; class Actinomycetes; order Mycobacteriales; family Mycobacteriaceae; genus Mycobacterium. The sequence continues at coordinate 6,845 of NZ_DASSCY010000381.1, forward strand.
CGCTTCAAGGGCGGGCAGCACCAGATCGCCGACCGGTGCGAACAGGATCGCTGAATCGAGGGCCACCGGTGGACGGTCGCGCGCACCCTGAGCCGATGCCGCGCCGAGTGACAACGCAAGCTCTCGAGCCTGCTCGCCCCGGGTCATCACGTGTACCTCTGCGCCCTGCGCCAGCGCCACCTGTGCGGTGAGATGCGCGCTGCCGCCGAACCCGTAGATTCCCAGCCGCCCACCGGCGGGCAGGTCGGCGCACAGCAGCGAACGGTAGCCGATGATGCCAGCGCACAACAGCGGAGCCAGTTCCGCGTCGGAGTAACCCGTGGGCAGGTGGTGCGCGAAAGCAGCTGGGACGGTTGCGAATTCGGCGTAGCCGCCGTCGGCGTCCCAGCCGGTGTATCGGGATTCTGGGCAGAGGTTCTCCTGGCCCCTTACACAGAACTTGCACTGCCCACAGGTGTGCCGCAGCCATGCGATGCCCACTCGGTCCCCGACCGCGAACTCGTCGCCCGCGTCGGGTCCCGTCGGCGGACCAATTTCTGGGCCGGTTTCGATAACCTCCCCGACCACCTCGTGGCCGGGAATGACACCGCGCCGATGTACAGGCAGGTCACCCTCGGCCACGTGAAGGTCTGTGCGGCACACGCCGCATGTGTGCACGGCAACAAGAAGTTCGCCGATTCCAGGCCGCGGAACGTCGACGGTGAGGCGCTCCAATGGCTGGGTGCTCATCGGCCCCGGCCGACGGACGCGCCACGCAATCATGGTTGGGGTGGCGCTCACCCAGGCAGGCTACGTCTTCTTCTTGCGCACCAGACCAACGACCCACAGAAGGAGGACAGCGCCAAGAAGCGACGCGAAGAAGGTGAAGATACGCCGTCCTTCTTCGACATTGACGTTCAGCCAGTGGAGGAGCCCACCGCCGATGAATCCACCGAGGACCCCAATGACGATATTCATCAGAATGCCGGAGCCGCTACCTTTCACGATCTTTCCGGCGATCCACCCAGCGATAGCTCCGATGATGATGTAGCTGAACCAACTCACAGCGGTCGGCGGAGACAGAGCCAGATACTGCGTAGTCGCAATCATGTCCATCCGTGTCTCCCGTCGGTGGCCGCGTCCAGCGCAGCCGCTGGATCCCTCCCTCACGTATACAGGCCCCGGGTAACAAATGGGTCCCCACTGGGGCATCAGCGCAGGAAACTGGGAGCCGTAGGAAGCCTGTTCATTTGGTTTCTACGCGATCGTCAACTCACTGAATTCGGTGATCAGCGAGGAGTAAAATTCGCAGGTCGGGCTCCTGGGAACAATCTGAGGGGAGAGCCTGCAATGAGGAAAATAATTCATCGCTTCGCAATTGTCTCCGCGGTCGCACTCACGCCGCTTGCGTTCGTGACACTGATGTCGTCCGGGGTGAGTACCGCTGCCGAGTGCGGCGCGGGGACCGTCTTCGATCCGGGTTCGAACTCCTGCGTGGCGGCACCGCTGCCGCCGCCACCTCCGCCGCCCCCGGCGTGGAACGGTGACATCACGCCGTATTTCGGCGTGGGAGTATGCGTGCCCATTCCTGTTCCGTTCGCACCGTCGGTGTGCGCCGGCATCTGACCTCGATCTCGCATCGACGGCGCGGCATCCATCGCGGATCGGTTCGGGCGATCGGGCATCAGTCGCAATGCCGCGGTGACGACTGCGGGCATTGCTGACGACTCGGAGCGACGCCGAAATCGTTCAACCACAACGGTTTCGGTTCGGCGACGGCGCCATCTGCCGGCCAACCGATAGACCGATGCGGCCCATCATGAACCAGCACCCAACGGCTGGACAGACGGACGTCCGTCAGGCGGGCGGCACCATTCCCGGCGCGTTCTCCGGTGCGACCGGTACCGGCACGCCGACTGCGGGCCGCGGCGGTGGCGCGTTCGGATCCGGCGGGGGTGCATTGGGATCCGGCGGGGGCGGCGGGGCGTTCGGGTCCGGCGGCGGTGGCGGCGGTGGCGGCGCCCATGGCCGGATGGACTGCGCGAGCGTCACAGCTTCGCCCTTGGGCACCGGGTTGGTCGCCGTCCCGAGCCAGACGACGAACCACCGCTCGGGCGTGCGCTGGCCGCGCGGTGTACCCGCAGGTGTGGGTTCCCCGATCACGCCGGCCCAGATCTGGCCGTTGGGCTTGCTGGCATCGGTGAACTTCACCTCGTAATACGACGCGACGCCCGACATTCCGTTGGCGTTCAGTGGCACGGTCTCCTGGTTGACCCGGGTGCCGGGGAACGGCATGAAGAACTCGCCCATATCGGACGACAGCCGTTGGGCGGCCTTGGTGTTGTCGGCCTCCGCGCCGGCGAACAGCTTGAGGTCGAGGCGGCCGAGCAGAACGCTGGTGTCGTTCGGCGGCTGGGCACCTTCCGGCGGGATCTTCGTCAACAACGCCTGGCCGTACGACAGCTGAGTGGCGTCGGAAACTTTCCAGCCCGCAGGCACCACGTAGCTGAGCCCGCCGGCGGCGTTGTCGACCCGACCCGGTTCGGGCGCCGGAGGCGGAGGTGGCGCATTCGGGTCAGCCGGCGGCGGAGGTGGCGCGTTGGGATCAACCGGCGGGGGCGGCGGCAAAGGCGCCCCGGGAGGCGGGGGCGGCGGAGCCGGCGCGCCCGGAGGCGGAGGCGGCCCCTGCAAGAACGTGTTGCCCGACGGCGGTGGCGGCGGTGGCGGCGTGGGCTCGGGCTGGGCGTGCGCCAACGTGGGTAGCGCGAGCGCCACCACGGTGGCCCCGGTCAGCGCCGCGATCGCCAGCGTCTGCGGGAGGCCCTTGCGGTGTTCAGATGACGCGTCCGGCTGGTCCATGTGGAAGAAACTACCGTGTTACCGCCGTGACGCAAGTGCGAGTTGCTCAAAAAGTGCTCAACTGTGAGATTGCTGTAAGTTATGAACCCGGTGGCCAGTGCCATTTGAGACGATTGCTGACAGGAAGAGGTCCCCGCGCGTTGCGCGAGGTGATCGACTATGTCCATCCGAGGGTTTAACTGGGCTCTTCAGACCGTTGATCGTGACGACGGGGGCCGTCGTTACGGGCTCGGATGGATGGTCACCTCCTGCGCTTTGACCGAGAAGTAGACCCGATCGCCGGGCGCCAGCCGCATCTCGGCGGCCGAGTCCGTGGTGATGTCTGCGGCCAACCCCGGCGCACCGTCAGGTTGGGGGTCAGCGCGCACGCGGATCGCGGACCCACGGCTGTCCAGCTCGCCCACCGTCACCTCGAAGGTGTTGCGCGGGCTGCCGTGCGGCTCGTCGCGGTACACGGCGACGGCGGACGGGGTGAACACCGCCACCGCAGGTTCGCCGGCCACCACGTCGGATCCTGGATTGCCATGCCATGCCGTACCCCACTCGGTGGTGAGCGCACCGATGCCATCCGCGATGCCGCCGACCAGATTCACTCCAGCAAACCGTGCGCCGAACCTGCTGCGTGGGGTCGCCAATATTGTTGCGGTCGAACCGCTTTCAGCGATCCGTCCGGATTCCAGAATCAGGACGCGGTCGGCGAGCGTGACTACATCCAACAAGTCGTGGGTGATCAGGACCGCTGAGCGGCCGTCGCGGGCCAGCACCCTTCGCAGCACCTTGCGCATCGCGGTGGCTGCCGCGACGTCGAGCCCGGACAGCGGCTCATCAAGCAGCAAGACGTCGGGTTCGGCGGCCAGCGCGCGAGCCAGCGCGACTCGCTGGGCCTGCCCGCCCGAGAGCTGCCGTGGCATCCGGTCGGCGAGATCTGCCGCGTCGACCTCCACCAGCCACTGCGCCGCTATCGCACGCGAACTGCGCGGTGCGAACGCCACATTTGCGGCGACGTTCAAGTGCGGAAACAGCAGCGGGTCCTGCATGAGCAGCCCGACGCGGCGATCATGAGTGGCCACGTGCACACCCGTCGCCGTGTCCGTCAGCACCCGGTCCCCCACCAGCACGACGCCGCTGTTCGGCCGCACCAATCCGGCGATCACGTGCAGTGCGGTCGACTTGCCCGCGCCGTTGGGTCCAAGAACGGCCAGCACTTCGCCTGCGGCGACATCGAATTCGACGTCCACGTCGCGACTTTCGACAACTGCCCTAAGCCGCACGTCGGTCATCGCGGGTCACCAGGCATTGGTGCCCCCGGCTCGCAGCCACCTGCTGCCCACTCCGAGCACCACGACGGCGGCAACCGCAACGAGTAAGAGCGACAAGGCAACTGCCGCGTCGGCGTCGCTCTCCCGCTGCAAGTAGATCTCCAGCGGGAGCGTTCGCGTGACACCCTCTCGGGAACCGGCGAAGGTAAGGGTGGCGCCGAATTCACCAAGCGATCGGGCGAACGCGAGCACAGCGCCCGATACTAGGCCCGGTGCCAGCAGCGGCAGCGAAACGCGCCACCACACGGTTGTCGGCCGGGCCCCGAGCGTCGCCGCGACCACTTCGTAATCGGTGCCCACTGTTCGCGCGGTGCCCTCCAGCGCGATGACCAGAAAGGGCAGCGACACAAAGGTCTGCGCGAGCACCACGGCCGTGGTGGTGAACGCGATCTGGATGCCGGCCGCCTCCAGGTACTCGCCGATGAGGCCGAGCCGGCCAAACGCGTAGAGCAAGGCGATGCCGCCGACCACCGGCGGAAGTACGAGAGGCAGCAGAATGACCGGCCGGGCCATTCGCACCAGCCGGCTGTCGCTGCGCGCCAGCACCAAGGCCATCGGCACACCGAGCAACAGGCACAGCACCGTGCTGGCGCCCGCGGTCTTCAGGCTCAACACCAGCGCGGTGACCGATGACTGGGTGGTGATCAGCGACCAGAACTGCGGCCAGTCGACCTTGGCGGCCACGGCGACCAGCGGTAGCAACACGAACAGCGCCCCGACCGCGGCGGGGAGATATATCCACCTGGGCAGGCCCGCCGACGTGGTCAAGGCTTACCGAAACCGGCCTGGCCGAGGATGTTCTGGCCGGTTTCTCCGGTGACGAAGTCGACGAACTTCTGCGCGAGGCCTGCGTCCGAAGCGTTCTTGAGCACAGCGACCGGATAGGTGTTGACCGCGTCGTCGGCCTCGGCGAACTTGACCGTCGTGACACGGTCGCCGGCCGCAAGGGCGTCGGTGACGTATACAAGTCCGGCGTCGGCCTGCCCGCTGGTCACCTTGTTGAGCACGTCGGTGACCGACGATTCCTCGCTGACCGGGTCGAGCCGGACGCCGGTGGCGTCCTCGATGCGCTTGGTGGCGGCGCCGCAGGGCACCTGCGGTGCGCACATCACGACGCTCACACCCGGCCGGTTCAGATCGGCGAAGCCGGCCACCTTCTTCGGGTTGTCCGGCGCGACGGCGATGGCGAGCGTGTTCGACGCGAAGTTGACCGGGTCACCCGCCAGCAGGCCGGCGTCGGCGGCCTTGTCCATGTTCGTAGCGTCGGCCGACGCGAAGACGTCGGCGGTGGCGCCTTGGGTCAGCTGCGTGACGAGGTCGGAGGACCCGGCAAAGCTGAACTCGATTGAGCTGCCAGGGTTCTGGGTCTTGAACTGAGCACCGATCTCGGTGAACGACTTCGTCAGAGACGCCGCGGCGAAAACGACGACCGTGGGACCGGCGAGCGACGAGCCGCAGCCCGAAAGCGTGGCCACCAGCATGGTCGCCAGCGCAACGGCAGGCACCGCGGTGGGCTTCACGAGCCAAACATTAGGACACTCGCGCAAATACCGTCCGGACACGCCCGCGCGCCCGCTTTTGCCCGCTAGCTACTGTCCAGTAACATTGCGCACACTCGCTGGGGTTCAGCGTTGAACACGGAGGAGGTCCTTGATGGACGTGCTGGTTACCGGCGGCGACACCGATCTGGGACGCACGATCGCGGAAGGCTTCCGCGACGCCGGCCACAAGGTCGTTATCGCAGGCGCCCGCCGCGACGATCTCGAAGTAGCCGCCAAGGAACTCGACGTCGACGCGATCGTCTTTGACAACACCGACGCCGTCAGCCTCGAACAGGCCCGCGGCCAGTTCCCCCACCACCTCGACACCATCATCAACGTGCCGGCTCCCCGCTGGGATGCGAAGGACCCACGCACCTTCTCGTTGTCGGATCTAGCCGCCGCGTGGCGCAACGCGCTGGACTCGACCGTGCTGGCCGCTGTGCTGACCGTGCAGATCGTCGGCGACCACCTGCGCTCGGGGGGTTCGATCGTCAACGTCGTTCCCGAGAACCCGCGTGAGGGCAGCGCCGAGGCCGCGATCAAGGCCGCGGTCTCCGACTGGACCGCCGGCCAAGCTGTGCGGTTCGGCGCCCGCGGGATCACCGTCAACGCGGTCGCGTCGGGCCGCAGCGCGGAGCCCGGCTACGAAGGGCTCTCCCACACCCCGCCGCCGGTGGCCGCCGAGATCGCTCGACTCGCGCTGTTCCTGACCACGCCGGCCGCCCGGCACATCACCGGACAGACGCTGCACGTCAGCCAGGGTGCACTGGCCAACTTCGGCTAGATCACTAATGTCGATGGGGTGACGATTCGACTCGGTCTTCAGATCCCCAATTTCTCCTACGGCACCGGCGTACCCGAACTGTTCCCGACGGTCATCGCGCAGGCGCGCGAAGCCGAGGCCGCCGGCTACGACTCGGTCTTCGTGATGGACCACTTCTACCAATTGCCAGGTCTGGGCACACCGGACCAGCCGATGCTCGAGGCCTACACCGCGCTAGGCGCTTTGGCGACGGCCACCGAGCGCGTGCAGCTGGGCACGCTCGTCACCGGCAACACCTACCGCAACCCCACACTGCTGGGCAAGGCCATCACCACGCTCGACGTCATCAGCCAGGGCCGCGCCATATTGGGCATCGGGACCGGCTGGTTCGAGCTCGAACACGACAGTCTCGGCTTCGAATTCGGCACCTTCACCGACCGCTTCAACAAGCTCGACGAGGCGCTGCAGATCATCATTCCGATGATCGAGGGCAAGCGGCCGACGTTCTCCGGCAAGTACTACCGCGCACAAGAGGCGATGGCCGAGCCGCGTTTCCGCGACCACATTCCGCTGATGATCGGCGGCAGCGGCGAGAAGAAGACGATTCCACTGGCCGTGCGCCATTTCGACCACCTCAACATCATCGCCGGGTTCGACGAGCTCGCCCGCAAGATCGAGGTGAAGAACCGGCTGTGCGAGGAGATCGGTCGCGATCCGGCCACGCTGGAGACCAGCATGCTGGTCATCGCGATCATCGACGAGAACGTCAGCGCCGATATGGTCCCCGACGACTTCAAGCAGCAGGCGGTTGTCGGCAGTGCCGATCAGGTGGCCGAACAGATCAAGACCAAGGTCATCGACGCCGGAGTCGACGGCGTCATCCTGAGCCCTGTGACGAGCCTGGGCGGTTATCACCCCGGCGGCATCACCGCCGTTGCTGAAGCGCTAAAGCCGCTTGTGAGCGCCTAATCCCGGCCCTGACGTGGGATATGCCACAGCAAACGATGCGACTTCACGGGGGTCCGACGACTACCGTGAAAGGTGAGAACTGCACGTGTAGGCCGTCGAGGAGCCCCAATGAGCCATCCCGGAGCCACTGCAACTGATCGGCACAAAGTCGTCATCATCGGTTCGGGCTTCGGCGGACTGACCGCAGCCAAGACCCTGCGGCGAGCCGATGTCGACATAAAGATGATCGCCAAGACCACGCACCACTTGTTTCAGCCGCTGCTGTATCAAGTGGCGACCGGCATCATCTCCTCGGGTGAGATCGCGCCGCCGACCCGGATGATTCTGCGCAAGCAGAAGAACGCCCAGGTGCTGCTCGGCGAGGCCACCCACGTCGACCTGGCGAATAAAACGGTGACGTCGGTCCTTCTGGGCCACACCTACGTCACCCCGTTCGACAGCCTGATCATCGCGGCGGGCGCCGGTCAGTCCTACTTCGGCAACGATCACTTCGCGGAGTGGGCGCCGGGCATGAAGTCGATCGACGACGCGCTGGAACTGCGTGCCCGCATCCTCGGCGCGTTTGAACAGGCCGAGCGGTCCAGCGACCCGGCCCGGCGTGAAAAGCTCCTCACGTTCACCGTCGTCGGCGCCGGCCCCACCGGCGTCGAGATGGCCGGGCAGATCGCCGAACTCGCCGACCACACGCTCAAAGGTGCGTTCCGGCATATCGATTCGACAACGGCGCGGGTGATCCTGCTCGACGCGGCGCCCGCGGTGCTGCCGCCGATGGGCGAAAAACTCGGCAAGAAGGCGCAGGCGCGGCTGGAGAAGATGGGTGTCGAGATCCAGCTCGGCGCGATGGTCACCGACGTGGACCGCAACGGCATCACCGTGAAGGACTCCGACGGCACCATCCGCCGCATCGAATCGGCGACCAAGGTGTGGTCGGCCGGTGTGTCGGCGAGCCCGTTGGGCCGCGACCTCGCCCAGCAGTGCGACGTGGAGATCGACAGGGCCGGCAGGGTCAAAGTCCTTCCCGATCTGTCCGTCCCAGGACACCCGAACGTGTTCGTCGTCGGCGACATGGCGGCGGTCGAGGGTGTGCCCGGCATGGCGCAGGGCGCCATCCAGGGCGGCAAGTACGCCGCGAAGGCCATCAAGGCCGAACTCAAGGGCGCCAATCCGCAAGAGCGCGAGCCGTTCCAGTACTTCGACAAGGGGTCGATGGCGACGGTGTCGCGCTTCTCAGCGGTCGCCAAGATCGGGCCGCTGGAGTTCGGCGGCTTCATCGCCTGGCTGGCCTGGCTGGTGCTGCACTTGGTGTATCTGGTCGGCTTCCGGCGCAAGATCACCACGCTGCTGTCCTGGACGGTGACGTTCCTGTCGACGGCACGAGGGAACCTCACCATCACCGAGCAGCAGGCCTACGCCCGCACCAGGATTGAAGAGCTCGAGGAGATCGCGGCGTCGGTGCAGGAAAACGAACGGGCCGCTTCTTAGAGCCTCTGGCCCTGCCAGGTCGACAGGCAGCCGCCGCCGGCCAGTGTCAGCGGAATCCCTGCCGTTTCGATATCGCTGTCGGGATAGTGCAATTCGCTGATGCACGCCAGCGGTGCGTCCAGCTCGTCATCGGCGAACGACCCGTTGCCAAGCTCGATGCGGTGCCGCAGCAGCGGCGAACCCTCGACGTCGGCGTGCAAGGATCCGGACCAGAAGCCTTGCCGCTCATCCGTTCTGCCGATCTGGATGCGCTCCCGCAGCCGGATGCGGCCGGAGTCGGCCAGCTGCAGCCGCGTCGTCGTGAGATGTCGTGCATTGGCCGCGACGACGGTGGGTTGGGGGTCGACATCGAGCTCGCCGGCCACCTCCAGCGTCCATATCGCATGCGACTCGAGTGTGGCCGAACCCGGCAGCGACACCGTGGCCGCGGCACTGCGCAGCCGTAGCCGCGCTCCTGGTTCGACGACTACACGCACACAGATGGCGTCGCCGCCGAGCGGGGTGGCCGCCGTCGACACGAGATGCACGGTGTCGGGTTCGGTTCGGCGCGCAGCAAGGCCGCCGGAGCATTGGATGCGGGGCTGCCGGTCAGTGCTGGCGACGATGAGGACGTCGGATCTCAATGCACCAGCACCCGCAGCTGCTCACGCACCCACGCCAGAACCGGGGTGGCGGCGGGATCATCGGTCAACGAGATCAACACCGTCGGACGGTCACCGCGCACCGCCGCGGCGTCGCGGCGCATCACCTCGAGGTCGGCGCCAACCAACGGTGCCAGGTCGGTCTTGTTGACCACCAACAGATCCGAGTAGGTCACGCCGGGTCCGCCCTTGCGCGGCACCTTGTCGCCACCTGCCACGTCGACAACGAAGATCTGCACGTCGACAAGGCCGGAGGAAAACGTGGCCGTCAGGTTGTCGCCCCCGGATTCCACCAAGATCAGGTCGAGCGTGTCATTGGCGGCGATGAGATCGTCGATGGCGTCCAGGTTGGCGGTGATGTCGTCGCGGATCGCCGTGTGCGGGCAGCCGCCGGTCTGTACCGCGGCGATGCGTTCGTCAGGCAGCACCGCGTGGCGGCGAAGGAAGTCGGCGTCCTCGGTGGTGTAGATGTCGTTGGTCAACACCGCCAGCGACAGTTCATCACGCAGTTGGCGGCACAGGGCCGCGACCAATGCCGTCTTGCCGGAGCCGACGGGCCCACCGACGCCGATGCGCAACGGCTCCCCCGGCTGCCTCGCGCGTTTCGGGCGTTCGACGTGCGAATGCGGCTGACCGTCGATGAAATGTGGTGGCATATCTAAACCTCAGGGCCTTTCACGAAATGAACAGAGGACGCTCGCGTTCGCTGTGGCGCTGGGCCAGCACGTCGAGCAGCGGATCGGACAGGTCTGCCAGTTCCTTGCCTGCTTCGGCGGCGGTCTGGTCGCACAGTGCGGACAGTTCGAACGTGACCACTGCGACGTCGGCAGGGTCGAGTGCCAGCAGCCGCTGAGCGGCGGTCGCGGAGCCGGTCATCGTCGTGTACACCACCGACAGCGCAGTGTGGTCGGGTGTCAGACCGCTCGCAGCGCCGACGGCCCCGGCCGCCACGGCGAAATGTGGTGTGGTGCCTAGCGATTCCCAGTCCCGGTTCGGCCAGACGCGGCGCGCGAGCCTGGCCAAACCGCGGCCTTGGGCGCGCGAGGCCTTACGGGCAGCGGGAGACGGTGTACGAGCGTCGGTTTCGCGGTCCGCCTCGAGCACCGACAGCGCGCCGGTGTGCACCGCGACGGCGACGGACGCTGTCACCAGTCCCTGGGTCCGGATCCGGCGCCGCAGGTACGCGCGCAGCGTTGCGATGTCTACGAGCAGCCCGCTTGTCACCGCCTCCTCGACGCCGCCGGAATGCACGTGCCCACCGGTCGGCAGCCGTGAGTCGGCCATCGTCAGCAGCGTCGCCAGGCTGGTCATCAGAAGAGGAAATATCGCTGTGCCATGGGCAATTCGGTTGCCGGCTGCTCCTGCCACACCTCGCCGTCGATGCGCACGGTGAATGTGTCGGGATCGACCTCGATGTGTGGAAGAGCGTCGTTGAGCGGCATGTCCGCCTTGCCGACCTTGCGGACGTCTTTCACCGCGACCAGACGCCGATTGACGGCGAGACGGTCGGCCAGTCCGTCCTCGACGGCCTGCGGGGAGACGAAATGCAAGGAGGTCGACGCGGCCGCTGCTGGCGCGGCGCCGAACATCGGCCGCGGGAGCACCGGCTGTGGCGTCGGGATCGAGGCGTTCGCGTCTCCCATTGCGGCCCAGGCGATCATGCCGCCCTTGAGCACGGCGTGCGGGCGCACCCCAAAGAATGCCGGCTCCCACAACACCAGATCGGCGAGCTTGCCGACCTCGACCGAACCGATTTCGTCGTCAAGTCCGTGGGCGATGGCCGGGCAGATGGTGTACTTCGCGACGTAGCGGCGGGCGCGGTTGTTGTCGGCGGCCCCATCACCCGGTAGCGCGCCGCGGCGGCGCTTCATTACGTGCGCGGTCTGCCAGGTGCGGATGACGACCTCGCCGATGCGCCCCATCGCCTGCGCGTCGCTGCCGATCATCGAGATCGCGCCGATGTCGTGCAGCAGATCCTCGGCGGCGATCGTCGAGGGCCGGATGCGGCTCTCGGCGAACGCGAGATCCTCTGGCACGCTGGGGTTTAGGTGATGACACACCATGAGCATGTCGAGGTGCTCGTCGAGTGTGTTCACTGTGTGCGGCCGTGTCGGGTTCGTCGAACTGGGCAGTATGTTCGCGTGCGACACCACGGTGATGATGTCGGGCGCATGCCCGCCGCCGGCTCCCTCGGTGTGATACGCGTGGATCGCGCGACCGTTGATCGCGGCGAGGGTGTCCTCGACGAAGCCCGCCTCGTTGAGGGTGTCCGAGTGCAGATTCACCTGCACGCCGGCCGAGTCGGCGACCGTCAGGCACGCGTCGATGGCCGCAGGGGTGGTGCCCCAGTCCTCGTGCAGCTTGAATCCCGCTGCGCCGCCGCGTAGTTGCTCCCACATCGATTTGGCGCTGACCGTGTTTCCCTTGCCCAGCAAGGCGATATTGAGCGGCCAGGAATCCAGCGACTCCAGCATCCGGGCCAGGTGCCAGGCGCCGGGCGTGACGGTGGTGGCCTTGCTGCCCTCGGCGGGTCCTGTGCCGCCGGCGACGATCGTGGTGATGCCGCCGCCCATGGCCTCCTCCATGATCTGCGGGCAGATCAGATGGACGTGGCAGTCGATGGCGCCCGCGGTGAGGATGCGGCCGTTGCCGGAGATGACCTCGGTCGATGGACCAACGACCAGATCCGGGTGCACGCCGGACATGATGTCGGGGTTGCCTGCTTTACCGATGGCGGTGATGCGACCGTCGCGAATGCCGATGTCGGCCTTGATGATTCCCCAGTGATCGATGATCACCGCGCCGGTGATGACGGTGTCGGGTGCGCCGTCGGCGCGGGTGGCCCGCGATTGACCCATCGATTCGCGCAGCACCTTGCCGCCGCCGAACACCGCCTCGTCGCCGGCCAGTCCTGGGCCGCCACTTCGGTCCTCGGTGATCTCGACGAACAGGTCGGTATCGGCCAGCCTGATCCGGTCGCCGGTCGTCGGCCCGAACAAGGCGGCGTAGCGGGCACGCGACAGCTGGGTCACGAGGCGTCCAGCCGTCCTGGCGGCGTGAGTGACAGCCCATACACCTCTCGAGT
>NZ_DASSCY010000382.1:0-3479 GCF_035697385.1 Mycobacterium sp.
GAGGACCTGTGCGGAGTCATGGCATCGCGAGAGTAGGGAATATGACGGAATCTGGCGCCAGATCCGTCATATTCCCTACTTTCGGCGCAATTTTCGTCCTCCACCGTGGAGCGTCAGCTCCCTACGGCAGCTGCTACGAGCGACTTTGCGCTGATTCGGGTACCCCTGCGGTGTGGCAACGGCGAGAGTGATGAAACGAGCAGCGGCGGCAATGGCTTCGGCCCTGATACTGGTCGCCGCGTGCGCCGACGATGTGGAGTCTCGCGGCCAGCCGAACATCCCGGGCGTTGCCGACCTCGCCACCAACCTCGACGTGCCCTGGGGCATCGCATTCCTGCCCGACGGCAGCGCGTTGATCGCCGAGCGCAACAGCGGCGCGATCCGCCACATGACGGCGCCGGGCACTGTAAATCCAGTGGGCGCCGTGGCCGGTGTCGCGGCGCGCGGGGAGGGCGGTCTGCTGGGGCTGGCGACGGCCGGTCAAACGGTGTTCGCCTACCTGACGACCGGGCAGGACAACCGCGTTGTCCGGATGGGCTTCGACGGTCGCGCGCTGACCGAGCAGGCGCCGATCCTCACCGGCATCCCTGCGGGTTCGATCCACGACGGCGGGCGCATCGCGCTCGGCCCGGACGGCAAGCTCTATGTCGCGACCGGGGACAGCGGCAATCGCGAACTGGCGCAAGACCGGTCGTCGTCGGGCGGCAAGATACTGCGCATCAATACCGACGGCTCCGTTCCGCCGGACAATCCCGACCCTGCGTCGCCGGTGTGGTCCTTCGGCCACCGCAACATCCAAGGGCTGGCGTGGGATTCGGCGGGCCGGCTGTGGGCCACGGAGTACGGCGCGAATCAATTGGACGAGCTCAACCTGATCCAGCCGGGCGCCAACTATGGGTGGCCGATGGCCGAGGGGCGCGCAGATACGCCCGGACTGACCGACCCGGTGATCCAATGGGGGACCGACGAAGCGTCGCCGTCCGGGCTGGCTTTCTACGGTGGCTCGCTGTGGGTGGCCGCCCTTCGCGGCCAGCGGCTCTTCCAGATTCCGATCGGCGCCGACGGCGCAGTGGGCCAACCGGTTTCGCTGTTCGCTGGGCAGTACGGGCGGCTGCGAACCGTCGTCGCCGCGCCGGACGGCACGCTCTGGTTCACCACCAGCAATCGCGACGGTCGGGGTAACCCTCGCGACGGCGACGACCGCATCCTTCAGTTCCGGCCCTAGATCAGCTCAATCCTGCACGGCCTTGGCGAGCGCCACGTACTTCGTCAGCCATATCGACCCCGTCTACGGCCAAGGAAACGAGCGCCGCGTAGCGCGGCGACCCATCGTCCGCAACATCACGCGACGCGGGCCAACAAGCTGCGCGCGGCCTTCGTGACCAAGGCGCGATCGCTGGTGATGAGGAATTCGAAACGACGGTCGCCGTCGCGCGTCGCCGGGCCGGAAAGCTCGCGTGCAACCAGGGCCCTGCATGTGTCGGCGCCGATCGTGACGATCACCCACTCGTCGCAAAGCGGGTCTCCCGCTTGCAATTCGACGCCGCGGATACCGCCGCCGAGATCGGTCGGCACGTCGCGGCCAAACACGACAACCAGTGGTGACGTCGCCGCCAGATCCCGGTAGATCTGTCGTGAGCGGGCAGAGAAGTCCTCGGCCCGCTGCAGCGCCGCCAGGACAATCGGATGGTCGACGGACTGCCGCGCCTGCTCCTCGATGTGGCGGGATAGCGCGGACACGACGTCCTTGCGCGCGACGCGCAGCGTCGTCCGGTCATCGTCGGGGGCGGCGTGGGCAGAACTGACACGCTGCCGCTCGGCGGGCACCAGCGCCGGTTGTGTTGCACGCGGGTGCCGGCCAAGCGGCGCGGGATGGCCGTATCGATAGCCCTGCGCGAAGCTCGCTCCGACCGCCACTGCCTGCTCGAGATGTTCGTCGGTCTCGACGCCTTCGGCGATGATCAACGCGCCGGTGCGCTCGTGGTGGGCAAGAACGCCGATCAGGCTGTTGGCTCTGTCGCTGTGAGCGCTGAATTGGATCATCGACATATCGAGCTTGACGATGTCGGGGGCGAGGATGTCGAGTACCGCCAGCGAATCAGGATGCGCGCCAACATCATCGATGGCGATCGCGATGCCGTCAGCGCGGATCGCGGCGACCTTTTCCAGCAGCGCCTGCGGATGCGCAAGCAGATGGCGCTCGGTGAGTTCGAAGACCACCTGAAATCGTTCACACGCGTTGTTCAACGCCGGATGACTGGCCCGTGGGACGTGGGGGACGGCAGGCTCGGTATTGATCAGCAGCATGCTGCCGCGCGGCATCTTGGTGTCGTCGAGCGCGGCGTGCACCGCCGAATCGATGCACTGTTGCTCGAGGACGTCGGCCCGCATCGACTTGTTCGCAAACGAGAAAACGTTCTCTGGCCTCACCGTGGCGAACATGGGCCAACTGGCCAGCGCCTCGAAACCGACCACTCGTTCGTCGGGTAACGACACCACTGGTTGAAACACCGGCATGAGACCGACGCCGGTCGACGCAGCGTCAACGCCTGCTTCGGGTCGGATCCCAAGCTCGGTGAGTAGACCCTTGTACCTGCGGCCGGAGCCCGGCAAGCGCGGGTTTTCGTGTGCTGGCGGCACGAGATGAGGTGGAGCTGTCACGCCCGCGTGGGTCGAGGGAGACGACCCGGTGACCAAAGAGCCGTGGGTGTCGCGCAGAGGATTCACGCCACAGTTCCCTCGATTCCGGGCTAGTGCTGTTGCACTGAGGGTAGTGGATATTTGCGATTTCACGCGGATTTCGCAAACGTGTCGCATGTTGCTGAAGTGAAAGCCAACCTATCGATCAGCGCGGGTCAGACCATTCGAATCCCACGGTGATCGGCGTAAGCCGTCGTGCCGGGCGATGGACGCTAGGAAAGATCTTTGGTCCGCCTTACCTCAGTTGCGTTGTGCTGTAACAGGTACAGCAAAGAGAAGCCGCCCTCAGGCATGTATTGTGGGCCGGTAGATGAGCTCTTGGGTGCGGCCGTCGAGCGTTCGGCTCTCGATCAGCTCGAGGTCGAAGTCGGCCGCTCCGGCAAAGATGGGCGCCAGTCCGGTCTGACCGGTGATCACAGGGAAGAGCGTCACCTGGACGCGGTCGACCAGACCTGCGGCCATCAACGCCCTGTTCATGGACAGGCTGCCGTGTGAGCGCAACGGCACCTCGGATTCCTCCTTGAGCCGGGTGACGACGTCGACGGCGTCACCGCTCACGAGGGTCGCGTCCGGCCAGTCGAGCGGACCTTGCAGTGAGGTCGACACCACCGTTGCCGGCAGGTTCGTCATCCGGGTGACCCACGGGTCGCGCACGTCGGACTCCTCGGTGCTCTCGGCCAGCATCTGCACGAATTCGCGATACGTGTTGGCCCCGAACACCATTCGCTGGTCCTCGCCGTACAAGGCGAGGCGGTGGTCGAGCAGCTCGGGGCCTTGCT
>NZ_DASSCY010000383.1:0-16631 GCF_035697385.1 Mycobacterium sp.
CGCCTGGGGATGAAAACGCGACTGTGGATAACGCGTCGGATTCAGCGGCTGCGACGTCCGCGCAACCAGCGACGTAAGGGTGGCGATGTCACTGGCCCACTTGCGGAAGTTCGTCGGCGGCAATCTCACACGGCGTCTCGCCTTCAGCAGGGCTCGGGGGCGGTGCCGGTTCCGGCGGCGGTAGCGGGGCAGGCGTCGGCACAGGTTCCGGAGGTGGCGGCGGGGCCACTTCTTCCGAGAGTGCAGCAGCCTCTTCAGCGCAGCCCTCCCCGGTGTCGGCAGCCGGGTCGACGGTCCCCTCGATCTCGTCGACTTGGGCGTCCTCGTCCTCGGCCACACCTTCGGAGGCCTCATCGTCTAGCGGATCCTCGAGCTCGTCGTCCGGTTCGCTCTCGTCATCGAGCAACTCGGGCTCCTCGAGCTCAGGCGGTTCGGCCAACGCGTTTTCGGCCGATCCAAATAGGCCGCCAAGTGTCTCGCCGAGCTGCTGCCCGAGTCCCGACAGGCCGCTGCCGATGTCGGGCATTCCCCCGCCCATGCCGCCCAGCGAGGGCATGGGAGGCGCCGACATGGCAGGCGCAGCTGCAGCCGGCTCCACAGGCGGAGCGGCTGGAGGTACGGGCAACGGCGCTGCGGCAAGCGGCGCTGCGGCAAGCGGTGCCAACGGCGCCGACATGGCCGCCGTCCCTGCTGGCGCCGTACTCCACACCGGCGGAGCGCCGACGGGCGGTGCCGTCGCCGTGCCTCCTGGCCCCGCCACGTCGTCGTCGCGCGGCGGCGGCCTCGATGACGGCCCGAGATCGCCTGGCACGTCGAACACTGCGACCCGTTCGGCGGTGAGCTCGGCCGTCGCGGCATCGTAGGCATTCGTCACGGCAGTCATCGCCGAGCGCATCGCCGTCAACCAATCGGCGCGAATATCGTTGTCGACGAACGGCTTTACCTGTTGATCGATGAGCTCACTCGCCGCAGCACGGTCGCCCGCACCCGTCATCACGGTTTGCGCAGCGGCCAGCCACTCCCCGCGCTGCGCGGTACGCCGGTCTTCGATGGCGATCGCGGTGGCCGCCTTTTCGTCCACCGTCTGCCACAGGCGGTCACGCAGTGCGCGCAATGCTTCGGCGGCCGTGCGCACTGCTGCAGCCGCGACAGCCGATGCCTCGCCGTGGCGACGCAGGAACGCTTGCGACGCATCTGCGCCATGGCCTGACCACGCAGCGGGCATCGCGCCGAGCTGGTCCTCCTGTTGCACAAGCGCCCGCTCCGTCGCCGCCACCACAGCGTCGAATGCGGCACAGTCGGCGTCCAGCGCCGAGAGGTCCAGCCCGTCCTCGCTGGCGTACCAGTCACGCACCTGCGACGGGTGCAGCGTCAGGTCTGGATTCTGATAGCCGAGCATGTGGCACGCCGATACGTAGTTCTGGACGTTGTCGACGGCAGGGCGTCCTTCAGCCAATCGCGAAGTGGCATCAAGCTTCTCAGCCACCGCTACCCCACCCGCCTGGCCGCTAGTTCATCGGCCGCCGTGTAGCGGTCGGCAGATGCGCGCAGTGCCGCTGCGATCTCGGCGGATGCCCGCGACCACTGACGCAGGCCCGCCACGACGTCGTCGACGGCGTACCGCAGCACGTCACCGCGAGCGACGTGCATGCGGCCCGCGGTGGCGCCATCGAATGCCAACCCGGCGAGATGCGACCGCACGGCTCCGTCCACGAGGTCGGCGACCGCCTCGTATTGGCGGGCAACGCCGATCAGCGCCGCAACATCGACGCGCGCGGCGTCTGGTTGTCCCATGTTTGGCTAGGACGCCGACAAGGCCCCTACGGTTCCAAGTATTTTCAGCGCTGTGCGCTGACCGACTCCGCGACCCGAACGGCCAGCTGCCGAGCGGTGTCCTCGTCGGCCGCCTCCACCATCACGCGGACAACCTGTTCGGTTCCCGAGGGCCGCAACAGAATTCGGCCGGTATCGCCGAGTTCAGCCTCGGCTTCAGCGACCGCGGTGCGCACCGAAGGGGCGTCGGCCACGGTCGCCTTGTCAGCGACCTGCACGTTGATCAGCACCTGGGGCAGCGTGTGCATCGGCTCGGCCAGTGTGGCCAGCGTCGAGCGGGTCTGCGCCATCCGCGACATCAGCCGCAGGCCAATGAGGATGCCGTCCCCTGTGGTGCCCAGTGCAGGCATGACGATGTGTCCGGATTGCTCACCGCCAAGCGAGTACTCCCCGGCGCGGAGTTCTTCGAGCACGTAACGGTCGCCCACGCTGGTGGTGCGGACCTGGATTCCCGCCGCCCGCATCGCCAGATGCAGGCCGAGATTGCTCATCACGGTCGCCACCAGGGTGTTGGAAGCCAGCTCGCCGGCCTCCTGCATCGCCAACGCCAAAATGACCATGATCGCGTCGCCATCGACCACTTGGCCGCTGGCGTCGACGGCCAGACAGCGGTCCGCATCGCCGTCGTGGGCCAGCCCCAGATCGGCGCCATGGGACAGCACCGCCGACTGCAGCGACTCCATATGGGTCGATCCGCAGCGTTCGTTGATGTTCAGACCGTTGGGCGCGGCGTTGATCGAAATGACGTTGGCACCCGCGGCCCGGTAGGCCGCAGGGGCGACACCCGACGCGGCACCGTGCGCGCAGTCGACGACGACCGTGAGGCCGTCGAGCCTGGTGGTGACGGCCTTGCCGACGTGACGCAGGTAGCGGTCAAGCGCATCCTCGGCGTCGACCACTCGTCCGATGTCGGCGCCGACAGGCCTGATGCCCGGACCCGCGTACACCAACTCTTCGATGCGGTCCTCGGTGGCGTCGTCGAGCTTGTGACCGCCCGGCCCGAAGATCTTGATGCCGTTGTCGGGCATGGGGTTGTGCGACGCCGAGATCATCACGCCGAAGTCGGCGTCGTACGCATTGGTCACGTACGCCACGGCCGGTGTCGGTAAAACCCCGACGCGTAGCGCGTCCACGCCCTCGCTGGTCAGCCCGGCGATCACCGCGGCTTCCAGCATTTCACTGCTGGCCCGGGGGTCGCGGCCGACAACGGCGACACAACGGCGCGATGCGCCAGATACGCCCAGACGCCGCGCCGCCGCGGACCCCAAGGCCAGCGCCAGCTCAGCGGTTAGATCGCGATTGGCGACTCCACGCACCCCGTCGGTGCCGAACAGTCGACCCATGGGCTCAAACCTCTCATAGAAGGCTGCCGAAGGGCCAACCGAGGACGTCAGCGCCCGTGCCGTCGCTCAATCGGTACCCAAACGAGACCTGGATACGCCTCACCGCCCGCTCCCGGGGCGCCGCCCGGCGTCGGATTGCCCGGCGCCTGTGCAGGACCGCCACCCGGTGCCTGGCTCGGTTCGCACTCTCGCGGGCGTTACTGGCACGCGCAAAAAGAATCTTGCGGCGGCAAGCAGATCCTGTGCACAAAACGAAACCGCCGGGTGTGCGACGTTTGCGCACACACCCGGCGGTTGTCGTTGATCGATCAGCGCTTGCTGTACTGAGGCGCCTTGCGGGCCTTCTTCAGGCCGTACTTCTTGCGCTCGATGGCGCGCGGGTCACGGGTGAGGAAGCCGGCCTTCTTAAGCGCCGGCCGGTCCTCGGGCTGCACGAGGATCAGCGCACGGGCGATGGCCAGACGCAGCGCGCCGGCCTGTCCGGACGGTCCTCCGCCATCGAGGTGGGCGTAGACGTCGAAGGCGTCCACCCGGTCGACGGTGACCAGCGGGGCCTTGATGAGCTGCTGGTGCACCTTGTTGGGGAAGTAGGCCTCCAGGGTGCGGCCGTCCAGGTGGAACTGCCCGGTGCCAGGCACCAGGCGCACCCGCACGACGGCTTCCTTGCGGCGGCCAACGGTCTGGATGGGTCGGTCGATGATGACCGGTTCACGAGGGGCGGCTTCGGCCGGCGCCTCGGTCTCGGTCACGGTCTCCGTCACGGTTTCTGTGGTCTCGACGGTCTCGGTCACTGGGCCACCTGCTTGATCTCAAACGGAATGGGCTGCTGGGCGGTGTGCGGGTGCTCCGGCCCGACGTAGACCTTCAGCTTCTTCTGGATCTGATGGCCGAGCTTGGTGTGCGGAATCATGCCGAGGATCGCCTTCTCGACGACCCGGTCGGCGTGCTTCTCCATCTCGTCGCCGAGCGCACGGGACCGCAGACCGCCGGGATAACCCGAGTGGCGGTAGAGGAACTTCTTCTGCAGCTTGTCGCCGCTGATGGCGACCTTGTCCGCATTGATGACGATGACGAAGTCGCCACCGTCGACATTGGGCGTGAATGTCGGCTTGTGCTTGCCGCGCAGCAGGGTTGCAGCTGCGACGGCGAGCCGGCCGAGCACCACGTCGGTGGCGTCGATGACGTACCACGAACGCGTGGTGTCACCCGCCTTCGGCGTGTATGTAGGCACAGCGTCTACCTTCTTATCTCGGGTTGGATCCCGGTGACCCGGGTGCCGGTCAGGCAATTGCGGCGGAGGTGGTTCTCGGCGACCGACGTTGACCCGAGTTCCCCGTGCTTACCGCACGCCAACGATGCAGCTTACCGGCGAGCGTCCTCGCAGGTCAAAACGCCTCCTTTGGGCGACGGCACACCGACGAGCAGCGCCAAGCGAGCTGGGGCGCTTTGGGCAGCCGACGGCCATAAACTCTGCGCGATCCTGAAAGACCGCTGCCGCTGACGGCCGGTACGACATTCCCTCAGATGACCCGGCCTATGGCCCCTGGGTGGACCGCGACCGGGACGGCATCGGCTGCGAGTCCTGAGCAGCCGTCACGCCGACCACCGAGTTCTGCACCAGGGCTGTTGGATCTTGCGATTCACGACCATGGTGCAGAACTCGGTGAACACGCAAAAATGACTGTGCGGTCCCGAGGGCTCCCCTCCCTACGGGACCGCACAGAGTCTCTGGGGGCTAGGCGCCCCATGCGTTCGCGGCGCTGCGATCGGTGGCCGCGACGTCGTCCGAGCCATCGCGCACGGCGTTGCCCAGACTGAACAAGATTTCATTGAGGGCGCTGGCCGCCTGTTCCCACCGGGCCTGCTCCACCCGATAGGCGTCTGCGGCCTGCCGCGTCCAGATCTCTTGTAGCGGAGCGATTTGCGTTCGCAAGTCGTCCAGCGCCGCGTTTAGCCGGGCGGACGTGGTGTGAATCTCCTGACGCACGGTGTACTCGATCTCGTCGAAGTTGTACGACAGCACGGGATCCATGACGCGAGCTCCTTACAGGTTGGTTCCGACGGCACCGATCTGGTGCGAATGGGTTTCGGCGGCTTCGCGCAGCGTCTGCTCGTTGGCACGGATTGTCTCGGCGATCCGCTGAAGGGCCGCATGGAGTTTCACCGACTCCGCATTCCAGCGATCAACGACGTCCCTGAAGCGCGATGCCGCCACGCCTCCCCACACCGACGGCGGCACGCTGGTCATCCGGCCGATGAACGATTGCAGCATCGCGCGGATCTCCTCGTTTCGAGCGTCGGTCTTGCCTGCGACTGCGGCCATCAGCTCGAAGTCGGTATTGAGCGATCCGCCTGCCGGAGTCGTCATGTGGGTCCTTCCGTTGTCCATGCGGTTGTGAAGGTCAGACGTGATCGAGCCGTATTCGGTTCCCTCCCACCAGAAACTTTTCAGAACACCGCGTGCGCCGACTGGATCGCCTGCTCGCATGCGTCGTGCACCAGCTGTTCGCGACCTGGCCCGCTCTGGCAGCCGATCGCAATGCGGACCTCGTCGTCGATCAGTACCGTCCACGCGACCTGGTGATCCGCACGGCTCTCGCGATAGGTCACAGCGGGTTTATCGCCCCGGCGGTCGTCGGCGTTGAAGTCGACGAAGACACCGGCAGGCTCGTGCGCCAGCGCCGCCTGCAGAGTGTCCGCCACCATGGCTAGCGCCTGGGACGACGGCATCGACGACTGCGTGATGTGCACAACGATGTCGCGGTCCGACGGCGAGACCACCTGAACCCGAGCCGAACCCGGTCCCGTTGTGATGCGCTGAACTGCCCACTGCACAGGAACCTTCACAGCGACGCGCCCCTCGACCAACAACGCCATGGGCATACCCACAGACGGTGTGCCAGTATTCTCCCCACGACCGACAAACCCGCCGCACAGCGCTGCCACGCACACCGCTGCACCGGCCAACACCGCAATCCCCCGGCGACTTCGCCGGGTACGCGGGCCCTCGTCGACACCTTCCGGGAAGGTGCCCTGCTGACGGGCCAGCCACAACGCCGCCCCGTGTCGAACACAATCCTGACCGGCGATCGAAACTGGAATACCGTTGGCGCGCAATCGCTCAACGACGGCGGCGCCCACCAACGCCGCCCCCTCGATACCGATCGGAGCATCCACCACAACCGGCGCCGTACCGATCCGTCCTGCCACCGACTCCGCCACAGCAACCGGGGCGTCACGCCGCGGCACAGTCGCTATGCCAGCATCGGGTGCACTGATGACAACGAATTCGGCTGCGATCTCCACCACCGTCGACAACCGGTCGGCAAGTCCCTCACGAAGCGCCACGCTTCGGTGCAGCACTTCGACATTCGCCGCTACGACGCTCGACGCCTCGCACACGACGTCGATCCGTGACGGCGACCACCATTCCGGGCAGACGAGCACGACCGTGTCAGCGGAACCCCCGCTCGCCTCCCCCAAGACGTCCTGCCACACCTGCGCGACGGAGACCGGCCGGTCGTCGATCAATGTGAGCTCGTCGTCGATACATTCCAAGGCAGCCGAAACCCAGTCCGCTCTCACGTCATTGGGGCCGCGGACGGTTCCGGGACCGACCTCCACGATCACGTCGGTCATGGCGGATCGCTCCAGGCCACCTGGATGAGCTGACCGGGACTCCCGCGAGCGATCATGGTTGCACGCCCGGCAGGCAGCGGTGACGGCCGGACTGAACCGAGCAGAGTGCCCTCGTCCGGACTTGCGCTCATCATCAACCCGGTGCAGCCGCCGTCGCGCAGCCGCGCAAGCACCGGGTCGAACATGGCTCGGGCGGCGCCACCGGAGCGACGCGCGACCACGACATGCAGTCCGAGATCCTTGGCGTGCGGCAGGAAGTCGGCAAGCGGCGCCAACGGGTTCCCATTCGCTTCGGCCACTAGATCGTAGTCGTCGACGACGAGGTAGATCTCCGGACCGGACCACCAGGACCGGGTCCGCAATTGCTGTTGTGTCACGTGGTCATCGGGCATTCGCGCTCGCAGGCGATCGAGCAGCGCCGGCAGCCGAGATGACAGGGCCGGCGCCGACATTGTGTACCCCGCGAGGTGATCGGACTCGACGACGCCAAGTAAGGTGCGGCGAAAGTCCACAATCTCGAGCTGCGCCGAGCCAGCGTCGTTGGTCCGCACTATCTCACGGCACAGCAGCCGCAACGCCGACGTCTTGCCGCATTCGGCTTCGCCGAGGATGAGAAGATGCGGCTGCACGGCGAAATCCACAGCGACTGGCTGCAGTTCGCGCTCTCCAATACCGATCACGATCTCGGTGGCGGACCACTGCCCCGCCTTCGCGAGGACCGCGTCGCGATGGATCCGGGCAGGCAGAAGTTCTATGGGCGGTGCAGGTTGGCCATCCCACCGGTGACTCAGCCGCTCGCAGGTGGCCGCGACCGCCTCGGTGACGTCGTCTGCGGTCGGCTTGCCGTCCAGCCGAGGCAACGCGACCACCATGTCTCGTCCATTACTGGTGATGCCCCGCCCGGGCTGGGTGCCGGAGAGCTGGCGAGCGCGCTTGCGGTCCATTTCGGAGTCGGCGGGGTCACCGAGCCGCAGTTCAATACGAGTCCCTATTTGATCTTTGAGGGCAGGCCGCAGCTCTGCCCACCGCGACGCCGCCACGACGACGTGCACGCCGAACGAAAGACCTTGGGCGGCAAGGGCGGTGATCGGGCCTTCGAGGCCGTCGAACTCCTGGCGAAGCGTGGCCCATCCGTCGACGACAAGGAAGACGTCACCCAAGAGGTCGTCCGCGACATCGGCATCGTCAGCGGCTCGTCGCCGGCGATAGTCGGCCAGCGAATCAATCCCCAGCCGGCGAAACCGCTCCTCGCGGTGGCGCATCAACGACTCCATCACGGCGACGGTGCGCCGGCACAAGTCGACGTCGAACCGGCCTGCCACCGATCCAACGTGCGGCAGCGCCTGTAACGACGCCAACGACCCGCCGCCGAAGTCCAGGCAATAGAACTGCACATCCGCCGGACTATGGGTGGCCGCCAACGCCATCACGAGCGTCCGCAACGCCGTCGACTTACCCGACCGTGGCGCCCCGACGACCGCGACGTTGCCTGCCGCCCCGCCCAGTTCGGCGATCAACAGTTCGCGCCTCTGCTCGAAGGGGCAGTCGACCAAGCCGATCGGCACCGTCAGGGGCCCGTGGCGATCGTCACGGGGAATCAACATGTCGAGGGTCGGCGAACCGGCGAGCGGTGGCAGCCACACACGGTGAGCCGGTGTACCGCGGTCCGCGAGACGGTCCACGACGGCATGAAACAGCGTGCGCGTGCTGGATGCTTCGGCGGACGCGCTGTCGCGCTCGGCGATCTGGCCAACCGGCGCGGCGGTGAACAACATTGGCTTGTCGCGCGGGACCGATGTCGTCACCACGTCGCCTCGGCGTTCGTCATACGGGCCTGATACGAAGGCGGTCTGAAAGCGCACCAGCTCACCGGATGCGGTCTTGAGGTACGCCGCACCGGGTGCGCTCGGCAAGTGGTAGGCATCGGGCACGCCCAACACTGCCCGGGATTCACTGGCGGAGAACGTCTTGAGGCATATCCGGTAGGACAGGTGAGTCTCCAGGCCCCGCAGGCGACCCTCGTCGAGCCGTTGACTGGCCAGCAGCAGGTGCATGCCCAAGGACCGGCCGAGCCTGCCGATCGCGACGAACAGCTCGGCGAAGTCCGGATGTTGGCTCAGCAGTTCCGAGAACTCGTCGACCACGATGAACAGTGCGGGCAACGGTGGGAGGTCAGCACCCCGCGACCGGGCATGCTCATAGTCGACGACGTTCGCGAAATTCCCTGCCGCCCTGAGCACCTCTTGCCGTCGATTCATCTCTCCGGCAAGGGCATCCCGCATCCGCGTCACCAGCGGTGCCTCGTCGGCAAGATTGGTGATGATGGCTGCAACATGCCGTGCCCGTTCCAGGCCGAGAAATGTGGCGCCGCCCTTGAAGTCCACCAGGACAAGGTTGAGGACGTCCGGTGGATGCGCGGCGATCATCCCGAGCGTCAAGGTGCGTAGGAACTCCGACTTACCCGAACCGGTGGCACCCACGCACAGCCCGTGCGGACCCATGCCGTTTCGCGCGGCCTCCTTGATGTCGAGCTCGACGGGCACGCCGTGTTCATCGGTCCCGATGGGAACCCGCAAGCTCGGCCGATCGCGTCGGGGCTCCCAGTGCACCGCTGGGTCGACGTCGGCGGGGTCGTCGAGACCCATCAGGTCCGCCCAACTCACCGCCGACGAACGGCGTTTGGTGCCATCAACCGCTGCGGGTCGGAAAGGTGCCAGCCGCCGGGCACAAGCCAACGCCTGCGTCACTGTCAGCTCGTCGTGCAGCCGGACCGCCTCCTCATCGTCATGGCGGTGAATGGTCAAGCAGTCGCCCGAGACGTGTAGGTGCAGATGACCTGCGGATGCCACCTCGGCGGGGTCCGCGCGCACCTCGAGGAGGGTGACATTCTCGAGATGAGCGGCTTGTCCGGCGGGTAGTGCGACGCCTCCATCAATGATCACAATCAGGTGTGCCGAGTCCTCAAGAGAAGAGCCTGCCGTTAACTCGTCGATACTGCGGTAGATCATCCGCACTGGTCCCACCGCGTCAAATGCATGTGGATGCTGGTGGTGCGGAAGCCATTTCAGCCATTCCCATTCGCTTGCGATCTCCGGACCGACCACCGCCGCGATTCTGACGTACTCAGGGCTGTGCAGGACGGCGAGTTGACAGACCATCGCGCGAAGGAGCGCCCGCGCGGCCGCTGAATCGCCGTCGAGGGTGACAACCGATAAGCCGCCGAGCGCAACGGCGACCGGTACGTCCTCGATCACCGAGCGCTCGTGGATCAGCCGGCGCATCGCCGTGGCCGTGACGGGGTCCAACTGGTCGGCGGGACCGAGTTCGGGAGGCACGAGCGTGGTGCACAGCGGTTGGTCACCCAGCCCGACGCGGAGACAGCAGAAGTCATGATCGCCGGGCTCGCGTTCCCACATCCGCATGCTGCCCACCAGCGTCCACAATGACTCCGGCTCGGGATGACTCCAATGCAGTGATTGCTGTTGATCGTTGGCAGCTCGAGCGATCGCGAGATCCAACGTGTCGAGGTAGCGCAGGTAGTCGCGCCTGTTCTCGTTGACCTCGGCAGTGCGGTTGGTGCCGCGGGCACTGTAGGCCAGCGTTCCGACGACAGACATCAACATCATGGCCGGGAAGAACATGAACATCGGATTGCGCATCGCTGCGCCGCCGGAGGTGACGTACAGCGCCATCATCCCGACCATCGCGACGACCATGGCCACAGGCAGTAGACGCGCGAGCGGGTTCGCCGGCGCCGCCTTCGGTATGTCTGGTGGTGCCTCCAGCGCGATCTCACCGTTCAGGATCGGCGGTGCGGGCAGCCGCGGCTCGCGAGTGAACTCCATCGAACAGTGGACGTTGCAGGCCCTGGTTTCGTTCCATCCCCAAGCCGTGAAACTGCCGCATATTCGTAGGCGCGGACCGGGTTACGGTGACAGCATGTTGTGCCGGCTGACTGTTCAAACCGATGAGGACGACGGACCACCGGGCGTCGACCTTGCGCTGCCGAGGAATGCAGACGTCGGGTTGCTGATGCCGTCAGTGGTCGACCTCGTCCACCGCGACACCGGTCCTGCGCCGGTCCGGCGATGGCGGCTGTCAAAAGTGGGCGGGCTCGCACTCGACGAGTCGATGACGCTGGACGAGAACGATGTTCGCGACGGCGAATTGCTTTTGCTCACGGCCGCCGAATCGCCCACGCCGCGATGGGTCCCGCGCGACCCGTGCCACACAGTCGCACTAGTCGACGCCAGAAACCGTACGCCGGCATTGCGCATCACGGCTGCTGCCGCGTACTTGTGTGCGACTGGGATTGGTGGCGCGGCGCTGGCGTGGTCGGGAACGCTCACGCGTTCGTCCGAGCACGTGATCGTCGCCGCATTGCTTGCTGCTGCCGCGGCGCTCGGAGCGGTAGCCATGAGGCGCACGCAGCAGGACGTGTTGACGTGTGTGGCGCTGAGTGTCACCGCGATCGCCTACACCGCGGTCGTTGGGTTCTTTGCAGTACCGGGTGGCAATCTCGCGGCCAACGGCTTACTTGCCACGGCGGCCGGCTGCTCGATGGCGATCCTCTTGCTCCGTCTGACCGGCTGCGGGACAACCTGTTTGACAGCAATTGCTTGCTGCTGCGCTATCACCGCTGCGACCGCGGCGGGCTGTGTGGTCTGGGCATTACCGGTTGACACGGCCGGCGCGGCGCTCGCGGTCCTTTCACTGGGAGTGCTTGGCCTGGCGACCAGGCTGTCAATCACGGTCGCCGGACTGACGCCCGCATTCCCGACGGTTGACGACGTTCAAACAGCCGCTGATGTGGGTGAAACGCAAGTGGCCCTTGCCCATCAAACGTTGACAGGACTCGTCACCGGCTCATCGGCGGCGGCGGCGATGGGCAGTGTGCTCGTTGCCTGCGGCTCGGCCGCAGACGCGGGTTCACGGCTCAGCGCCATACTGTTCACCGCAGTTGTCGGGCTGGTGCTAGTACTGCGGGCCCGCACACATGCGGACATATCTCGCCGTGCCGCACTTGTGGTGGGCGGCATGATCAGCGTCACGGCTGGATTCGCGCTGTCCGTCGTTTCCGCACCGGCACACGCTCATTGGATGGCCCTGCTGGCCACCGCGGCCGGTGCCAGTGCGTTGGCCTGGTTGCTCGGCTTCACGGTCACTCCGCTTGTTGGGCGAGCGACCGAGCTTCTGGAGTATCTCGCTTTGGCCGCGGTGATGCCGCTGGCGTGCTGGGTCGTCGGCTTGTACGGGCTGGTTCGTGGCGTGAGCCTGACATGACGTTCGCCGCATCGCGAGCTGCCCGGATA
Source organism: Mycobacterium sp. (assembly GCF_035697385.1). Lineage (GTDB taxonomy): Bacteria > Actinomycetota > Actinomycetes > Mycobacteriales > Mycobacteriaceae > Mycobacterium. The sequence continues at coordinate 12,128 of NZ_DASSCY010000383.1, forward strand.
CTTACGGCCGCGCTTCTGGGCACTTGTCCGCTGTACACCGCGCCCGCAGCGACTGCCGTGGCCCCGCCCGCCGTCGACGAATCACTGCTGCCCAAACCGGGCTCGCCGGCGCCGCCGCGGCGTACCGAACAACAACAGCAATGCGCCGCGTTCAACGCAGGCACCGACGAGTCCGCCACAGCAGGCCAGCTGAAAGGGCTTGATCTTCCGGCTATTTGGCGGCTGAGCCGTGGAGCCGGTCAGACCGTCGCCGTGATCGACACCGGGGTGTCTCGGCATCGACTTCTCCCCCACCTCGTGCCAGGCGGGGATTACGTGTTCACCGGCGACGGAACCGAGGACTGCGATGGTCACGGCACCATTGTGGCCGGCATCATCGGCGCAGCCCCAGACGAGGCCGCTACGTTCAGCGGTATCGCGCCCGACGCCACGATCATCGCTATTCGGCAGTCGAGCAACAACTTCCGTGCAGCCGACGACGCCTCGGGGTCGGGGTTCGGCGATGTCGACACACTCGCGATGGCGGTGCGCACCGCGGCCGATATGGGGGCGACCGTGATCAACGTGTCGTCGGTCGCATGCCTGCCTGCCGACGGCGGACTGGACGACCGGGCACTGGGCGCGGCGCTGTCCTACGCGGTGGATGTCAAGAACGCGGTCGTAGTCGCCGCAGCGGGAAATGTCGGCGGATCTGGCCAATGCCCCGACCAGAATCCCGTGGCCGATCCCGCACGGCCGGGTCAGCCGAATTGGGATGACGTGAAAGTGGTGGCAAGCCCGGCCTGGTACGACGAATATGTGCTGACCGTCGGATCCATCGGACCTGACGGCGGGCCGTCACAGTTCAGCCTGGCCGGGCCCTGGGTGGACGTCGCGGCTCCGGGCGAGGGCATCGTGTCGCTGGATCCCGATGGCGAAGGCTTCGTCGACACCCTGCCGGGCGACGACGGTGGAAAGCCAATCACAGGAACAAGTTACGCCGCTCCTGTCGTGAGTGGAGTCGCCGCGTTGCTGCGATCACGGTCGCCCGAACTGACGGCCCGCCAGGTCATGCAGCGCATCGAGGAAACGGCCCATCGGGCGCCTGCCGGCTGGGATCCTGTCGTGGGCAGCGGTGTTGTCGACGTGCTCGCCGCACTCACCGCCGGACGGCCGGCCCAGCCGCCGCCCAACGGACAACCCGTTCGCTCCGTGGCGATGCCTGCCGAAACGACCACTGATCCCCGACCGCGCCGAGTCGCGCTGCAAGGCGCAGCGGTCTGCCTGGCCGTATCCGCCGCAACGATCGCGATGATGGCATCGGCAGGACGACTACGACGTCGACCCGACGCTGTCCCGCACGACTGACGCGGCCTGCACACCGAGCTCAGGTCCGCGCGGAAGCCGTGCCAGCACCGGCCACGGAGCCGGACCGGGCGCACCCGACAGGCCGAGGCGCTTTGCCGCGTCGTCGTCGTGGATCCCGAACACGATCCCCGAGTCGTTGACGAGATAGAGCGCTCCAGCACTCCCACCGTCGCCGGTGATGCCCGAGGCGCGAACGTAGGCGCTGCGGCCCGGCGGAATGACGACGCCGTCGACATTGGGCCCCTTGCCGTCGTCTTGCACCAGACCCACCAGCGCACCACCATCTAGTGGCAGTGAATCGGCCAGCAGCAGAGCGGTATTGGCCCCTGCGCCAGCCGGCCACCACTGGCCGCACACGACCACATCATCTGCCACGTCTGCACGCTCGGGAAACGTCGTGACCGGCAATTCGTCGACCATGGGTACGGCGCCGATGACATCCGGTTCGACGGTGATGATCTCGCGACCGCGTTGGGAGTCCCTGAAGCGGATGAGGTCCGCGGTCACCTCACCGATGCGCTGCACACCGTCGGCAAGGACGACGTAGTACTCCTTTGCCTGCGCACGTATCACTCGCACCACGGCGCCAACAGTGAACCGGTGTAACGACGGCGGACCCGCTGAGCCGGCACGGGGAATAGCCGGTGCAGAAATCTGGGGCGCCTCAGGGATCGCGTCGAGCAGGGCGCGCGAAACAGGCCGCGGCGTAACGCCGTCCAATCCCAGCGCCCGGACAACGGTGTGATCACGCAAGTCGACGCGGGCCCGCCACCCGCCGTACAGCAGATATGTCGTCGCCGCACTCTCTGACTGCGGCGTGACCAGCACGCTGAGGCCGGGACCCGACCTGCCCTGTACTGCGCCGGCGATAACCGTGGTGCTCGCACCGTCGTCGCAGACCGTCCAGCCGGACTCGTCACCGCCAAGGGGTGGGTCGACGGTGGCCGGTGCGCCCGGAATGCCCACCAGCGGACCGCGTTTGGCATTGATCACGGCCGCTTCGCCGACCATTTCAGGGTTGGCCGGGCTGCCGGTGATCAGCCGGGCAGACGCCAGATTGAGCACCGGATGCATCGTGTCGCCGATGCGGACATATAGCGCGCCAGACTGACGAGTCATGACGATCGGCGCGTCACCCAGCGCCCCCTGCGGGCGGACGAACGCCAAGATCGCGCAGCCCGCGACGGCGATGACGGCCAGCACACAGCCGGCAATCAGTGAAAGCGATTGGGCGCGAAGCGGATCGTCGAGCATCCGGACATCGCCGCGCACCAAAGCGTGTTCCATCCGGCGCAACAGAAAGCGGTACCCGCTGATTTGCAGCCTGGTCGTCACCCGGTCCTCCCCGGCTATCAGCCTAACGGCCGCCACTGGGAGTCGGCGTCACTGTTTTTTGGCGGGCTCCCGGTAGTACGGCCGCCCGGCTGCCTCCCACTCCTTGTACAGCTCGAAGAACGGCTCGCCGAAGGGATCCTGGCCCCGCAGCGGCATCGAGCCGCGCCGGATGGTGAAGTCGTATGGCGCCAATTCGCCTGCGCAAACGAAATGCCTTTCGGCCAAGTCTCTTTCACCTCTGCGCCACAGTTCGATCGCCAGCCGGTACTCGGCCCGTGCCAGCTGCTGATCGTCGTCGGGCATAAGCTGGTCGGCACGCACGGCGGCCTCACTGGCATACGGCTTTTCGCCGTCGAGGATCCAGCGCCGCAGCGCCTCAAGGTGTGGACCCGACGGTTGGCCGTGAAAGTCGATGAACTTGTCGTCGCCGAACTCCGCAGCGTTTGGCCGCACGATGCGGTCGTCCTCGTCTATCCACACCACGGTCGGCACGTTGCGAATCCCGTAGGCGTCGACGAACTCATGGTCGGCGTCGATCAGCACCGGATAGGTCGCTTTGGCCTCGTCCACCCATCGCCGCACCGCGTCGGCGGATTCGTCGACGGCGACGGCCACGACGCAGAAGTTGTTGTCGGCGTAGCGCTCCTGCAGTTGCTGCCACGCCGGCAGGTCGTAGCGGCAACCGCACCACGACGCGAACGACACCACCAGCCGCTTACAGCCGCTGAAGTCGTGGATGCTGGCCGTCGATCCCGCAAGCGTCGGCAGCCGCACGTCGGGTGCGGACAGCGACGACAGCGTCTCGGCCCGTTCGGCGGCTGGGTGCCCGATCACCGCCAACCCCGCCGCCGCCTCCACCGCCACCGGCTGGCCCACCGCCGCGCCCAGCGCGGCGACGTCGATCCAGCCGTCGGGACCGAGCGTGCCGCGGCCAGCAACCAGCACACAGGCGTCGTCGCGGCAGAGCCCCTGCGGTTTGTGCTCCCATCCGGTGATGCGGCGGAGGTCAGATTCCGGGACAAACACCCGGTTGCCGTCGCGACGGCCGTCGACCACAAACGTGTCGTCTCCGATCACCCGGAGCAGGACACGTTGCATTGCGGCAACGTACCGCGCTAGGCCTCTTTCGACCGGCGTTCGCGGTAGGCCGCCACATGTTGGCGGTTACCGCAGTTGCCGGTGTCGCAGAACTTCCCCGAACGGTTGCGGGACAGGTCGACGAGCACCGCGTCGCAGTCCGGTGCCGCGCAGATCTTCAGCCGCCGCAGCTCCCCGATGCGGATGAGGTCGGCAAGGGCCATCGCAAACTCGGCGCCCATGCGCTGCCAGAGCGGGTCGTGGACGGACGCCAGGTGCAGATGCCACTCCGGCTGTTCCGGGTGCCGGGTCAGCCAAGGCGACGCCTTGGTGTCGCTCAGCAGCGCATTCACCTGGCCCACCGCGGCCACCTCGTCGTCGCCGACCTCCCAGATTTTGCCAAGCCGCTCGCGCAACCGATGAATCGACGTCACCTCGGCGGCATCGTGATCGCGCCTGCCCGTATAGCCCCAGCTGTCCAGGAAAGCCTCGAGCGCGGCGGCGTCACCGAGCTGCTCGCCGTCGGTCCGGTCGCTGTTGATCAGCGCACATGCCGCCCGCAGCGTGAGCTCAGTGTCATGACTAAAAAGCATTTGACTCATGACCCCTTCCCGGGCTAATGTCACGACCAAAGCTGATTTTACTCATTACACACCGGAGGTGCGCCCATGGCCGCGACAACGCAGCCGGCAGTCGACCACTTCCGGCTCGGTCTACTATTCGCGGTCGGCTCCGCTTTCGCCTT
>NZ_DASSCY010000384.1:0-4841 GCF_035697385.1 Mycobacterium sp.
GGCGCAAGACCTGACCGACCTGCACCTACTCAAAGAACTTGAGCCGGTGGTGGAGGCGAATCTCAACCGGCATCTGCGGATGCGCAAGGACTGGAACCCGCACGACTACATCCCGTGGTCGGATGGCAAGAACTATTACGCCCTCGGCGGCCAGGATTGGGATCCCGAGCAGTCGAAGCTCTCCGAGGTCGCCCAGGTATCGATGCTGCAGAACCTGCTGACCGAGGACAACCTGCCGTCCTATCACCGCGAGATCGCGATGAACTTCAGCATGGACGGCGCGTGGGGCCAGTGGGTCAACCGCTGGACCGCTGAGGAGAACCGCCACGGCATCGCGCTGCGCGACTACCTCGTCGTCACCCGTGCCATCGACCCCGTCGAACTCGAGCAGCTGCGCGTCGAGCAGGTCACCCGCGGTTTCTCCCCGGGCCAGAATGCGCAGGGCGACCTGTTCGCCGAGAGCCTTTTCGATTCGGTCATCTACGTGACGTTCCAGGAATTGGCCACGCGGGTGTCGCACCGCAACACCGGCAAGGCCTGCCAGGAAACGGTCGCCGACCAACTGCTGCAACGGGTTTCGGCCGACGAGAACCTGCACATGATCTTCTACCGCGACGTCTCCGAGGCGGGCTTCGAAATCGCCCCCAACCAGGCGATGGCGTCGCTGCACCGGGTGCTGCGCAACTTCAAGATGCCCGGGTACACCGTTCCCGAGTTCCGCCGCAAGGCCGTCATCATCGCGGTCGGCGGTGTCTACGATCCGCGCATCCACCTCGACGACGTCGTGATGCCGGTGCTCAAGAAGTGGCGCATCTTCGAACGCGAGGACTTCACCGGCGAAGCCGCCAAGATGCGCGACGATCTCGGACTGCTCGTCGAGGAGCTCACGGAGACCTGCGAGAAGTTCGAAGAAGCCAAGCTGCGCCGCCTCGAGCGCGAACGCAAGGTCGCCGAGAAGAAGGCGGCCAAGAACCTCTTGGTCTCGTCATCAGCGTCCTAACTGACACTGCAGCGCGGCAGCTGCGGATCGGCCCCATCGCGCTGCCGAGCCCCGTCGTGCTCGCCCCGATGGCCGGTGTGACCAACGTCGCATTCCGCACGTTGTGTCGCGAACTGGAGCTGGCGAGGGCGGGCACGGTCAGCGGCCTGTACGTGTGCGAGATGGTGACCGCGCGGGCACTCGCGGAACAGCACCCGGTCACCATGCACATGACGTCCTTCGCGCCTGACGAGTCGCCGAGGTCGCTGCAGCTCTACAGCGTGGACCCGCAGAACACCTATGCCGCGGCGAAAATGATCGCTGACCAGGACCTGGCCGACCACATCGACATGAACTTCGGCTGCCCGGTTCCAAAGGTCACCCGGCGCGGCGGCGGTGCGGCACTGCCGTTCAAGCGCCGGCTATTCGGCCAGATCGTCGCCGCGGCGGTGCGCGCCACCGAGGGCACCAGCATTCCCGTCACGGTCAAATTCCGGATCGGCATCGACGACGACCACCACACCCACCTGGACGCCGGCCGGATCGCCGCTGAGGAGGGCGCCGCTGCCGTCGCGCTGCATGCCCGCACCGCGGCGCAGCGCTACTCCGGAACAGCGGACTGGGAACAGATCGGCCTGCTCAAACAGCACGTCAGCGGCATACCGGTGCTCGGCAACGGCGATATCTTCGACGCCGACGACGCACTGGCCATGATGGCCGCCACCGGCTGCGACGGCGTGGTCATCGGCCGTGGCTGCCTGGGCCGCCCGTGGCTGTTCGCCGAACTCTCGGCAGCCTTTGCGGGCACGACGGCCGCTACGCCGCCCACGCTCGGTGAGGTGGCCACGATCATCCGCAGGCACGGCGAACTGCTCACGGCCCACTTCGGCGAAGACAAAGGCATGCGTGACATCCGCAAGCACATCGCGTGGTACCTGCACGGATTCCCCGCAGGCGCGGAGCTGCGCCGGGCGTTGGCCCTGGTCAAGACGCTGGCAGAGTTGGACTCACTGCTGGGTCAACTCGACGCCGACGTGCCATTTCCTGCCGCCGCGACGGGCCCGCGCGGGCGTCAGGGGTCACCGGCGTCGGTCGCTCTGCCCGAAGGCTGGCTGACCGACCCCGACGATTGCACCGTGCCCGAGGGCGGGGACGTTATGCATTCTGGGGGCTAACCGAGACGATCTCGACATCACGTCTCTCAGGATGTCTCAGTACGATATGAGTCTTGTCGTATCGGCTCCGGTGGCGGAGCCCACCGAGTGCTGCTAGAGACATAGGCACCGCATACGCCCACGCGCACCGACGCGCACTGTTTTGAGAGTCGGAGGCTGGTAGGAACATGAGTGACGGCGATAGCGCCACTCCTGGCCCTCCCTACCCCTCAGGACCGTCCGATCGCGGCGGCGACAACCAATGGCTTACCCGAACGCCGCGCCCGTCACCAGGCGCCGCGCCGTGGGAGCGCAGCGCGGCTGCGCAATCTGAGGACAGCGAAGCGGACAAGCCGACCGGCAACCACACCGACGGTGTCACCGTCGCCGACCTGATCGCCAAGGTCCACGGCGACGCCAGCGTTCCGCAGGAGCTCAAACGCCGCCGCGTCGAGCCTGAACCGGCGCCAGCGCCTCCCGCACCACCGACGGAGGTCATCGAGGCGGTGCGCGAGGACGCCCGCTCCGAACATTTCGAGGCCCCCGAGCCGTTCGAGCCGGCCTACGCCGAGCCCGAGAACCAGGACACCGAAGTCATCCCGATCGTGTCGGAGCCATCCTCCGACATACCGGACCTTGCGCTGGTTCGCCGCCCCGGCCGGGTGCCGCCGTCGCGGATCGGCTCAGGACGCGGTGCGCCACAGTCCGAACCACACCGCGGGCGGCGCAGGTCGATGGTGGCCGGTCGAGCGATCGCCGCCGCGATCGCCGTGCTGGCACTGGCTCTCACCGGCGGCGCATGGCAGTGGCAGTCGACGAAAAACAGCATGCTCAACAGGGTTTCGGCGCTGGATCAGGATTCGCGCGACATCGTCGATCCCAACGCGCAGTTCGGCGACGAGAACTTCCTGATCGTCGGCGTCGACAGCCGAGCAGGTGCGAACCTGGACATGGGCGCAGGCACGCCCGAGGATGCCGGCGGCGCCAGGTCCGACACGGTGATGCTGGTGAACATCCCCGCCAACCGCGAACGCGTAGTGGCCGTGTCATTTCCGCGTGACCTGGCCATCGAGCCGAGGCAGTGCGAGCCGTGGAATCCGGACACCGGTGAATACGGCCCCATCACCGACCCGGAGTCGCCGATGTACGGCTCCGAGGAGGTGTACACGGAAACGAAGCTGAACTCCGCGTACGCGGTCGGCGGACCCAAGTGCCTGGTGAAGGTGATCCAGAAGCTGTCGGGCTTGTCCGTAAACCGGTTCATGGCAGTCGATTTCGCAGGCTTTTCCAAGATGGTCGACGCGCTCGGCGGCGTCGAGGTGTGCAGCACCACGCCGCTGGAGGACTACGAACTCGGGACCGTGCTACCCAACGCCGGCCGCCAGATGGTCGACGGGCACACGGCATTGCAGTATGTGCGCGCCCGCCAGGTCACCACCGAAACCAACGGCGACTACGGCCGCATCAAGCGGCAACAGTTGTTCTTGTCGTCCCTGATGCGCTCGCTGATCTCCAAAGAAGTGTTCTTCTCACTGTCCAAGCTCAACAACGTCGTCAACATGTTCATCAACGACAGCTACGTCGACAACATGGACACCAAGGATCTGGTCACCCTTGGCCAGTCGATTCAGGGCATCGCGGCGGGCCGTATCACTTTCTTGACCGTCCCGACGACCGGCTACATGGACGAATACGGCAACGAGCACTTGCGCGAGGAGGACAACCGCGCAATCTTCGACGCGATCATCAACGACGACCCGCTGCCTGAGGAGAAGAACGCCGACAACACGCCGGTGCCCGGCACGCCGGAGTCGATGGTGAGCGCGACCCCGGACGCCGAGCAGTCCGACCCCAGCTCGACCGCGCCGGCGGAACCGAGCAGTGAGCTCGTAGACGCGGTCACGACGAATCCACAGGACATCACCGTGCAGGTGTCGAATTCGACGGGCGAAGACGGCCTCGGTGCGACCGCGGCCGGCGAACTGCAGAACCACGGCTTCAACGTGACGACGCCCGACGACTACCCGGGGCCGCTGACCTCGACGACGGTGTTCTTCTCGCCGGGCAACGAGCAGGCCGCCGCAACGGTCGCGTCGTCGTTCACGAACCCGACGATCGAGCGGGTAACCGGCAAGGGCGACGTCGTGCAGGTCGTCCTCGGCTCCGACTTCTACTCGGTTGCCCCTCCATCGCCCAGCGGCTCGCCCGTGCAGGTCCACGTCGTTCACGGCACCAGCAGCACCCCGACGCAGCTGCCGGAGGACCTGACAGTGACGAACGCGGCCGACACCACCTGCGAATAGCGGCAAGCGGCGCCGAGGGACAGCGTTTGGGCAGGTGGCATTCACCTTTCGTTCACCATCCACGTCGTGACGATTTGACGGCTTAGGCCGTAGGCTTGCTCCATGCGAACCGCGTACCACGAGCAACTAGATGCCTTGACAAGCCAGCTCGGCGAAATGTGCGGGCTTGCGGGCGTTGCCATGGAGCGCGCGACCCAAGCCCTGCTGCAGGCCGATCTGGTGCTGGCCGAACAGGTCATTACCGACCATGAGCAGATCGCCGCGATGAGCACCAAGGCCGAGGAATCGGCTTTCGTGCTCTTGGCGCTGCAGGCGCCGGTGGCAGGCGACCTGCGGGCCATCGTCGGCTCAATTCAGATTGTCGCCGACGTCGACCGGATGGGAGCCTTGGCGCTGCATGTCGCC
>NZ_DASSCY010000385.1:0-21148 GCF_035697385.1 Mycobacterium sp.
GCGCCGCTATAGCGCCAACAATGTGACCGCACGACTGTGTCGCCGTCGGAAGCGACTTCGGACATCGGCTCACCCATTGGTCGTGCCCCTTCGCTGCCGAAGTTGTGATTGGTAGCGGGCCGCCCGCAGCACGCTGTGCTGCGTCGCCACCGTAGGGATCAAGAACCAGGAGAGCACCAGATGAAATCCACCCGCTTCGGCATCGCCCTCGTCTCTGCAGTTCTTGCGGCTTCCGCACTGAGCGGTTGCTCGCAGGTTGCCGAGATCCGGGACGTAGCGTCCGATGTGGCCGAGCAGGTCGTTACGTCGGGCACCGAGCAGATCAGCGAAGCTGTCTCGGGCAACCTGCTCACCGCCGAAGGTATCGACGCCGCCTACTCGGCGATCTCGGATAAGGTCGGCGCCGACCCCATGCAGGTCGTGGAGGTGACCATCATCCCTACGGTGATGACCGTCGAGGCCATCGACCCGAACGCTCCGACTGAACTCAACCAATGGAGTTACACCGCAGGCACGGTAGGGCCGTCGCGTCCAGTCGACTATGACGACGACACGGAAGCGTTGCAGCAGAACCTGTTCGCCGTCAACGAGGTTTCCACGAGCGCCATCGTTTCGGCCATCAACAATGCGATTGCGGCAAGCGAAATACCGGGCGGCGCAGTGCAAAGCCTCATCATCAAGCGAAACATCCCGTTCGACCAGAGCGTGACCATGTTTATCAACGTGGAAGGCGAACGCAGCAGCAAGCAGGTGCGTGCCGACGTCGCCGGGCAGATCACCGACGTGGTCTGAGTGCAGCGTCGAGGCAACGCCAGATGGCCGCGATGGGTATGTCTGAGGACGAACTGTCCGCCCCATCCAATTGATGAAGCCCTGTCCACAAATGGTTCTTCAAAAAGTGTCCGGCAGAGGAGTGGTGGCGGTTCCTACCTATGAGTGCGGCCCATCGCGGGTCGTATCCAAACAAAGGGAGCACGTCATGGCCACTACTTTCACCCGGACGACGTTCGCCATTGCAATCGCGGCACCGGCACTGTTGTCTCTCGGCGCGGCAACCGCGCAGGCCCTATCCGACTTCAGTGAACGTGGCGGGGTTGCGATCATCGACAATCTCCCGACCCCACGCGATTGCGGCAGCTGCCACGGATTCGATCCGCAACCCGAACCGCCCGGTTTCCCCGATCCTGGCAGCACGGTTGGGATTGGCAATCCCAACGATCTGCCGCCGGCACGACAGTTCAACCCGCAACCAGATCCGCCGAGCATCTCGGCAGCGGAATCGGCACCGTAGCGCGACTTCGACGGCGGGCGCACGGCCAAAAACAGGTAGTCCTCAGCCTTGTCTATGCCCAAACACCCTGGTCGAATAGCAGGACATCCTTGTCATGGGAAGCACAGTCATGACGGCAGCAGCCAACTGGGACGTCGTGGGCCCAGCCGAGACCGACGCGGAACTCGCCCGCGCCGCCGCTGCCGGTGACCGCGAGGCGTTCGCAGGCATATACGACCGCTACGCCGACCGCCTCCACGACTTCTGTGTGGGTATGTTGCGCGACCGCGACGGCGCCGCCGATTGTGTCCAGGACACGTTCTGCACCGCCGCGACGCGGCTGTCGCAGCTCCGCGATGCCGACAAACTCCGACCGTGGCTGTACTCGATCGCCCGTAACGAAGCGCTGCGGCGCATCCGGGAACGTCGCCGCGAATCACTATCTGATGAATTGCCTGACGTCGTGTCTCATGACCCTGGGCCGGACACCCTGGCCGCCCGCACCGAACTCGCCGATCTGATCACCGAAGCCGCGGGCGGGCTGTCCGACCGCGACCGCTCGGTCCTCGAGCTGGCCTACCGCCACGGCCTCGACGGCGACGACCTCGCCGATGCCCTCGGAGTGAGCCCCGCCAACGCCACCAAGATGGTCTACCGCTTGCGCGAGACGATCGAACGTTCTCTTGGCGCACTGCTGGTCTCGCGCCGTGTTCGCAACACCGGCGAGGGGTGCGCCGCGCTGGCCGCGATCCTCGATGGCTGGGACGGCCGCTTCAGCATGCTGATGCGCAAACGCATCGCTCGCCACATCGAGTCCTGCCCCACCTGTGACGAGCAACGGCGGCACCTCGTGAGTCCCGTTGTGCTGCTCGGCGGTGCGCCAATGTTCATCCCCGCGCCCGCATGGCTACGCGAACGCACCCTCAGCAAAATTCAGCTCACCCCGTCGACCACCCCGATCGAGGCCGGCCCCGCCCCCTCGAGATCCGGGGAAACACAGTCTATTCCGGTCGAAGACGTCGACGACACCGGCGGCCGTCGCACCCGCCGCGTGCTTCTGGTCGTCGCGTTGTTCGCGGCCACATTGATCGCGTCGCTGGGGCTGACCATCGCCTGGCAGCAGCAGAAGACCACCCCTGTGGTCCCCGTAGATATGAGTGGAACCGCGACGCAACCGGTCAGCGCTACACCTGGCGGCCAGTCGAGCGACAAAAGCAGCCCGATACCCGCTCCTCCTGCCGTGTCGACGGCAACAACCACTCCGGCCGCATCGGTGCCTCCTGACGCAGAGACCACGCCGGTGCGAACTCCAGTCGTCAGCGCGCCGCCGCCAAGGTTAGAGCCCGATTCGCCTGTGTCCGAGCCGGTTCCACCCCCACCACCGGTGTCGGAGCCGCCCGCTCCGCGTACCCGGTCCTCCGCGCCTGCCGACTCGTCAGTGCCGCGGACCACACGTCCGCAGGCTCCGCCAGGAATTGCCGGTATTCCGACTCAGGATCCGGACCCCCCGAAACGGACTGCGACGCGCCGGTCGACGGATGGCCCTTCGCGGGGCTAGTACTCGCTGATTTCGGCGGCACCGGCAGATCTTCCGATGCCAATACCCTTGGTGGGCAACTCCTTTGACGAGCTCCGTTTGTGTTGGAGAGAAAAGTGTCCGCCAGACAGGGGGTGACGGCTCCTACCTGTGAGTGCGGCGCATCGGGTCGCAACCATCGAACAGGAGCACATCATGTCCACCACTCATACCCGCATGATCACCGCCGCCGCCTTGGCCGCCGGCGTATTCGCCGCAACGGGCACCAGCGCCATAGCTGTGAGTTCATCTGCGCAGGAACCAAAGTCGGTGCAGCACGTGGCGGCGGTGCCCGCCTTGGCTGCGTTCGTCACGCCGAGCGCTTAATCGCCGCCTCGCGGTCATGGCTGGGCCCTGCTTCAATTCGGCTCTCCCACAACGAAATCGGATCCTTCCGGGTCCGATTTCGTCGCGTTCAAACGCGACGTAGCGTCAGGAGGGTGATCTCGCTGGGCGCGAAGACCCGGAACGGTGGCCCCCAGAAACCTGTACCCCGGCTCGTGTACAGCTGCGTGCGCTCACCGTGTCTGCTCAAGCCCTGCACCACGGGCTGATCCAGCCGGACTAGAAAGTTGAACGGCCAGATTTGCCCGCCGTGGGTGTGCCCGGAAATCTGCAGGTCCACCCCCGCCGTCACGGCCTGCACGACCTGCTTGGGCTGATGCGCAAGGAGCATCACCGGCAGCGTCGAATCGGTATTCGCCAGCGCCGCTTCGAGATTCGCCCCGTGCCCGTCGACACCGGATGCCTTGGCAGTCGCATCGTCGACGCCGGCAATCACGAGCTTGCTCCCATCCCGCTCGACGACGATGTGCCGATTGTGCAGTGCATCCCATCCGATGGCTTCGATGTAGTCGAGCCAACCTTCTGCCTCGCTGAAGTATTCGTGGTTACCGGTGACGTACACACGGGCGAGTCGCGCCCGCACCGCGCGCAGCGGCCTGGCCTGCGCCTCGCGGACATCCACCGTTCCGTCGGCGATATCGCCGACATGACACACGACATCGGCGTCGAGCTCGTTGACGCGGTCCACCACCGCAGCAGACCAGCGGCTGCGATCGATCGGGCCGTAGTGGGTATCGGTGATCACCGCGACGCGCATTCCGTCGAGTCCGCTACCGAGCCCGGAGATGCCGACGTCGACGCGTCTGATTCGAGGCACCCGCATAGCTTCGGCATAACCCCACGCAAGCAGGACAACGACGACGGCGACCACCGCACCCGCAACGACGCGCGACCGGGCCGGTTCCTCGACACCCAGCAGGGACAACGCCAGCCCCAGTAGTTGGCCGAGTACCGACCACACGAACAGCACCCACATCGCCCCGAGCAGCGCATCTCCAGCGACGGCCGCCCAGTCGCGATGACGACGGCCATGCCCCACCATCATCAGCGTGGGCAACCCGACGAAGGCTGCCGCAAAGACGACGGTGCCGGCGACCATCACGGCGGTTGGCCACTGCGTGCCCGCCGACAACAGCGTCCACCATGGCACTCCGAGCAGGAGCAACATGATGGCGGACACAACAAGCAGCCGACGCCACCGTCTCCGGGGCCGTGCACGTGCGACCGATTCGACCTCGGCGGCCGGGGTGTCTTGCATTACCGCGAGAGTACCTTCGCCCGGCAGTGCTAGATCATGATGCGGATCGGGTGCTGTCAGTACCGTGGGCTCCATGAAGTATCTGGACGCCGACGGGGTCGGGCGGGTCAGCCGGATCGGGTTGGGCACGTGGCAGTTCGGTTCGCGCGAATGGGGCTACGGAGACAGCTACGCCGCAGGCGCGGCCCGCGACATCGTTGCGCGCTCGCTTGCGTTGGGGGTCACGCTGTTCGACACCGCGGAGGTGTACGGCCTCGGTAAGAGCGAACGCATCCTCGGCGAGGCGCTCGGCGACGCGCGCGCCGACGTCGCGGTGGCCAGCAAAATTTTTCCGGTCGCGCCGTTCCCCGCGGTGGTCAAGCAGCGCGCGCACGCCAGCGCCCGACGGCTGCAGCTTGACCGCATTCCGCTATACCAGATTCACCAGTCGAACCCGGTGGTCCCCGATTCGGTGATCATGCCGGGGATGCGCGACCTGCTCAACAGCGGTCACATCGGCGCCGTCGGCGTATCGAACTACTCCCTCGCCCGGTGGCGGAAGGCTGACGCGGCACTGGGCCGGCCCGTCATCAGCAATCAGGTGCACTTCTCACTCGCCCACGCCCAGGCCCTAGACGATTTGGTCCCGTTCGCCGAGCGCGAGAACCGCATCGTGATCGCCTACAGCCCGTTGGCGCAGGGGTTGCTCGGCGGCAAGTACGGCCTCAACAATCGGCCCGGCGGCGTGCGGGCGATGAATCCGTTGTTCGGCACAACGAATCTGCGACGTGCCGGGCCGCTGCTGCAGACCCTGCGTGACGTGGCGACGGAGGTCGGCGCCAAGCCGGCGCAGGTGGCGCTGGCCTGGTTGATCAGCCTGCCGAGGGTCGTCGCGATCCCCGGGGCGTCCAGTGTCGAGCAACTCGAGTTCAACGTCGCCGCGGCCGACATCGAGCTAAGCGCGGATTCCCGCGACGCGCTCACTCGCGCGGCCCGGGCGTTTCAGCCCGTCTCGTCCGGCCGCTTCTTCGCCGAGCTTGCCCGCGAGAAGCTCCGGAAATAGCGGCTCATGACGCTAGCCCTCACCCTGGAGCGACAGCACGGTGATGTCCGGCGGTGCGCCGATCCGCACAGGCGGGCCCCAAAACCCTGCGCCGCGTGTGACATACAGCTGTGTGCCGTCCACGGTGGACAAGCCGGCGATGGACGGTTGAACCGCGCGGACGATGTAGTGGAATGGCCACATCTGGCCGCCGTGGGTGTGCCCGGACAACTGCAGGTCCACCCCACGCGCCGCGGCCTCCCCGACCAGAACCGGTTGATGCGCGAGCAGAATCGTCGGCCGGGTTGAATTCACTCCCGACAGTGCGCGGTCGAAATTCGGTGCATCTGAATGTGATTCACCCTCAACGTCGTTGACACCGGCGAGGTCGAAAGCTGCGCCACCGCGCCGAATCACCGTGTTCTCGTTGCGTAGTGGCTGCACACCGAGCCGCTCCAGCTCACGCATCCACGAGGCCGGATCCGGGACGAAGTACTCGTGGTTGCCGGTGACGAAGAACGTTCCGTCCCGGGAAACCAAGTCCCGCAACGGCTCCGCTGCCGGTCCCAGCTCCTCGACCGTACCGTCCACCAGATCTCCTACGACCGCGACGAGATCCGGCTGGGCCTCGTTGATCATCCGGACGATCCGTTCGGTGTGTGCGCGACCTGTCAGCGGGCCTAGGTGGATGTCGGACACCACGGCGATCCGGAACCCGTTGAACGCCGGATTGAGTTTGCGCAGCCGTACCGGCACCCGCAGCAGGTCGGGCGGACCGAGCGCGGTGGCGGCACCAAACCCGACCAGGCCGACCGATGCCGCGCCTGCGGCCGCCGCACTGGCCCTGGCGAGGAACACCCTGCGGTTCAACGGCTCCGACGCCGATGGCGCCTCCGGTGGCTTCCGTTTGGTCCAACCTCTCAGCGCGAACCGGACCGGCTCCACCGCAAGCAATGTCAGAAACAGGTACGCGGCCACGCCAAACCAGATGTAACCCGGCCACGTGAACCACCCCGAATCGGCCAGCCCAAGGACGCGCGGCAAGAGCAGGCTCGCGACAAGAATCGTTGCAAACGCGCAGAGAACTACCGTGAGAATCCATCTCGTGCGTCCCGACTGCGTCGTATCCTTTATCAGCCGCTTCCAGAGATAGAGGTGCATCAGGCCGAGGACGGCGCTGAGACCAACGAGGAACATGCACGTCCTTTACACGCTCGCGGACGGCACCTCGTCGGCGACGTCGTGATGCACTCAACGGTACCGACTGCCCCGAAATTGGGATCGGTAGCGACGTCGGCGCAATCCACTTGTCTCGCACCGCGGCGACGGACCGCGCGCCGAGCCTGCACACGAAAGGTCACCGAGATGTCCAGATTGATTCACCGCGAACGGATTACCAAGCTCGCAGTTATCTCGGCGGCGTCAGTTGCGGCGGCCGTTGCGTTTACGGCGTGCTCGACCAGTAGCCCCGAGGCTGGCCCGACCACCACCACCGTCACTGTGAGCCCACCGAGTTCGAGCGCGCCGCCGAGCTCGAGCCCACCGGCACCTCCGAGCGCGCCCGCGACTACAGCACCGGCCAGCAGTTGCGCCGTCAACCCGTCCACCGCGCCTATCACGACTGTCGGGCCTTACGAAACAGTGCCGGAAGACGGCCGGATTTCGGTCGCGCTGAGCGGCATCCCGTCGGGCACCGTCACCCCTGGCGGCGCCCCGACCGAGGTCGAGGTGACGCTGTGCAACGACTCCGCCGTCAACTATCCGAAGGTAGGAGTCGTGTTGATGCTGGGCAACTGCAGCTGCGTGCCCAACGGGCTGCCAATCGCCAAGGGCACCGTCGAGCGCTTCGACGACGCCACGGGCAGCTGGATCCAGCTGGAGAACCCCGCGATGGGCACCGGCGCGGACTACCTCGGCGGATACTCGATCGTTTTGGAGCTGCCGAAGGGCAAGACGGTGACCTTGCGATACCGAATCGCGCTCGATGCTTCGATGACCATCGGAGACGGCAGCGTGGAGGCTGCGGCCGTCACCCCCGAGCCGCTCAACCAGCTCGGCAACGCCAGCCTGCCCTTCGCTGTCGTGAACTAGTTTGCTCAGTTGCTTGAGTGTCCACCGTCCAGCCCCGACTATGGGGTGATGACGGGTATCGAGGCTCCAGAAAAGCTCGATACCACCGCCCAGCGGCCGCCATGGAGCATGGCGACGTTGATCGCATTCCGATTCGGCACCTGCTACTTCGGTTCATTCGGACTCGCCCTGCTGATCGGGCTCATCCCGGTCATTCTGGCCGGTATCGGAATCGACGGGCCATGGTCGACGATGCGCGGACTGATGCACGCGATGCGCCCGCCGATCGAGTGGGTTGGCACGAACCTGCTTGGGCTGCAGGTGGAGAGCACCCAGGTCGGCAGCGACAGCGCATTTCAGTGGACGGCGCTCTTCTGCATCGCGGTCCTGTCGGCATGGGCCACGGTGTTCTGGACGGTGCTCGACCTACGGCGGCAACGCTACGACCGGCTGCAGACATGGGTGTGGACCGTGCTGCGGCTCATGCTTGCCGCGGCGATGTTCTACTTCGGGATGGCGAAGGTGATCCCGACGCAGATGCCGTTCGTCCTCAATCGACTGGTCGAGCCGTACGGCAATTTCAGCCCGACGGGCGCGCTCTGGGCGCAGGTCGGCATCTCCCCGCAGTATCAAATGCTGCTCGGCGCGGCCGAAGTGCTTGGGGGCCTTCTACTCCTGGTGCCACGGACGGCGGCGGCAGGAGCACTGGTGTGCGCGTTCGATCTGACGCAGGTGTTCATCCTCAACATGACCTACGACATCCGCCTCAAGTCGGTGTCGTCACAATTGCTGTTGTTGAGCCTGTTTCTGCTCGCGCCGTACGCACGCCGACTGTTCACCGTGTTGTTCACCGACCGCGCTATCCCGCCCACCGCCTCCGTGCCGCTGTTCACCGGCCAACGGGCCAACCGCGTGGCGGTGATCGTGCAGGTGTGTACCGGCCTCGTCCTGCTGGCCGCGTTCGGCGGGCAGGGATGGCAACAGTTCACCCGGCCGACGCCCAACCTCTACGGCATCTGGCAGGTGGACGGGTTCTCGGCCGAGGGTTACCGGCGCGATCCATTGCTTACCGACGAACTCCGTTGGCGGCGAGTGATATTCGACCGCCCGTTCCTGATGTCCGATCCGGTGATGGTGACGGTGCAGCACATGGATGACTCGTTCGAGGTGTTCGGCGGCACCATAAATCCGGCCAAACACTTCATCGATCTGACCAACCGAGTAGAGGTGGGGTCGTACGAGGAGACGCCGACGAAGGTCCGGCTGACGTACTGGTGGCCGGACTCCGGCAGCACCGACAGGATCGTGATCGACGGCGAGGACTTCGCAGGCCACCGAATCCATGCATGGTTCACCCGCATGGATCCGGGCTCCTTTCCGCTCGTCGAGCGTGGCTTCAACTGGGTACAGGAGCAGCCGCATAACCGGTAGGTCGTCACTGGTGTTCGCCGCGGTTGTGTGGCGAACGGCGGCTGATGACCATCGAAGTCGCCCGCGAAGTGAATACTTCCCCCATGCCGATGTACGTACGACATACCCGTTCGGTGCGGATCGACGAGCTCGCGGACCATGTCCGCGACAAGTTGGCCGCCCACGCCGAGCCCCGTCAACTCGACCTCTCTAATGTGCGGTTGTGGCTGACCCACAGCGAAAACCCCCCGGCCGATTCAGGCTTCGGAAAGCTGCTTCGGCGCCGCGCGAATCCCGCCGACCCCGACGTGGAGCACGACACGGTCGTGGTGCTGCACCCCACGCACATCCTTGTCGCGATCGACGGCGCCAAGCGGGGGACCTCTGTCCTGTCGCTGCCGTTGACGCAGGCATCCGTCGTGCCCGGCACCGGGATCGGCGCCAAACTGGGTCGCGTGGCAGGCGAGGCCGACGGATTCACGATCTCAGGCCTTGAAGGCGATCGACCCGGAAGCTTCTACGTTGGCCTCGGCACGGAACCTGCTGCGGCGGAGTGCTTCTCGGCCGTCGAATCGGCCATCGTCGCGGCGAAGAACCCGGCAGGTAGGTGACGCGGTCAGCCGACGGCGGATGACGATGGCGGCGCAGAACGGCCTTCCGGTTCCTCGACTGTCATCAGCCGGGCGATCTCCTCGCGGTCGGCCGCCGACGGAAGCCCCATGCCCGGCTTGTACCCGTAGACCTCGTGCAACGGCGTGGAGGCGTTCCGGCCGTTGAGGATGTCCACCGACTCGGTGCTGATCAGGCCGGGATGTTCCACCCCGCAGGCCTCGGCCACTTTCACAAGATCGCGGCGCAGCGCCTTGATGTAGTTCGCGACCCGCACTGCCTTGGCCTCCGGCACCAGCCCGCGCGCCAACCAGGCGTTCTGGGTGGCAACGCCGGTGGGACACGTGTCGGTATGGCACTTCTGAGCCTGGATGCATCCGATCGCAAGCATCGGTTCTCGCGCGACATTAACCATGTCGCATCCGAGCGCGAAGCCGACCACCGCGTTGTCGGGCAGGCCCAGCTTGCCGCCGCCGATGAAGGCGACCTGCTCATGCAGATCCCGCTCGGCGAAGACTCGATACACCCGGGCGAAACCGAGTTGGAAGGGCAGCGAAACGGTGTCCGTGAAGATCAACGGCGCCGCGCCCGTGCCTCCCTCGCCGCCGTCGATGGTCACGAAGTCGACTCCGCGACCCGTCTCCCGCATGAGATCGGTGAGCTCGCACCAGAAATCGATATCACCGACCGCCGACTTGATCCCGACCGGCAGACCCGTCTCGGAGGCGAGCAGTTCCACCCAGTCGAGCAGGCTGTCGGTGTCGGAGAACTCGGCGTGCCGCGACGGGCTGACGCAATCCCGTCCCTCCGGAACACCGCGAGCGGCCGCGATCTCCGCGGACACCTTGGCGGCCGGCAACAGCCCACCGAGACTGGGCTTCGCGCCCTGGCTGAGCTTGATCTCCAGACCGCGCACCGGTGCGCCGGCCACCACGTCCTTGAGCTTGTCCAGGCTGAAGCGGCCCTCGGCGTCGCGGCATCCGAAGTAGGCGGTACCGATCTGGAAGATCAGTTCGCCGCCATGGCGGTGGTAGCGCGAGATACCGCCTTCACCGGTGTTGTGCAGGCAGTCGGCCAATACGGCCCCCCGGTTGAGGGCCTCGACGGCGTTGCTCGACAGGGATCCGAAGCTCATCGCAGAGATGTTGACGACCGAATTGGGCCGGAAAGCCGCCGGCCGGTCCCGAGCGGCACCGATCACCTTGGCGCACGGCAGATCGACCTCGTGTGCGGCCGTCGGCGCCGACCGTGGCGCGGGCCGAGGAAAGGTGCGGTGTTTGATCACCGGATACCCCGGTGTGTACTCCATGTCGTTGTCCGTGCCGAATCCGAAGTAGTTGTTCTCCTTCTTGGCCGAGGCGTACACCCACCGACGTTGGTCGCGGGTGAACGGCCGCTCCTCGTTGTTGGCAGCGACGACGTATTGCCGCAGCTCGGGGCCGATGGCTTCGATCAGGTACCGAGCGTGCCCGACGACGGGGAAGTTGCGTAGTAACGCGTGCTTGCGCTGGAAGATGTCACGCACGGCGACGGCAGCCACCGCTGAGGCGGCCGCGGCGGCGAGACCGCGAATGGCCTTGCTCATTCCGTCAGTGTTTCCGCGTGGAAGGGCCGCGAAACCGACCGACTTTGGGATCGGTAGCCGACCCGGGCGTCTGTACTGGCTCGCACAGGCGACGCCAATGGGGCTGCGCCGAGCAAAAGGAGCGACTTTGAACCGATCGACACGCTTCGCGACGACCGTCGTAGTGTCCGGCGCCCTAGGACTGGCTGGTCTGGGCCTGGGTGCAGGTACGGCATCGGCCGATCCGCTCAGCGGCGCGTATTCACTGTTCAGCGATCAGAGCCAACGCAAGTTGAACGGAGTCCCCACGCCCTACAGGGACTCATCGACGGTGTGGAACTTCGTGCCGTGCGGCGAGGGTTGTGCTCAGATCACGAGCGCTACGGGCTGGACTGCCAGCGCTTCGCTGAACAATGGGCGGTGGGAATTCACCCGCCAAGCCGCGTGGACCTGCCCGGACGGCAGGAATCTCCCCAATTTCATTGCTTACTCGATCGATGCCGTCACCTTGACGGGCAGCTCGACCGGCACGATTCCCGTTGGGTGCGAAGGGTTTCCGGTGTTCGCCGACGGCGTCACGGTCACGCTGACGAAAATCTAGCGCACCGGAAGGTGACCACCTGCCGTCAGACTAAGAGCCGATGTAGTTCGGTTCTGGACGGACGGTGGCAGCGGGAACCGTCGACGATCTGCTGGTCGCAATCTCGATGCGCTTGCTCCCTTCCGTGGCTGGGCCAGCTGGGTGGTGCATCTATCGCGAAATTCGCGACCTCTCCCGAAAACGCGTACTGGGCCTGATCTACACCCGCGACGATTTGAAGGAAGAGGACCGAATCTGCCGCTATGCACGCGGAGGGGAAACCCTGGGCAGCCTTAGTCGGAATTCGGAGCTGGTCATTGACGCCGTGTACCTTTCGGGCGACGCAGCCCGGGCGGTCAGCCTGAGCGAAGTGATGGCGGGCAAGTCTTTCACCGGTGCGCAGCCCACAGTCGTCGGGTTGCAGGCCAGGGAATACGCACTCGTCGACTGGCGAACGGTCTACGAGAACCGGCGGCTGGCCGCGGCCGTCCGCGAGACCCGCCGGACGTGGGTCCGTGACCATGTGTTGTTCTCACCGACACCACCTACCGGTGTGGAGTCGTTCATCGCCGAGAACTTCCACTTTCTGACCACGCTCTTGTGCCCGGCAAGCATGCGGATCGCAGGAGAGCTACTCGGTCTCAGCGACGAGTTGCGCAGTGGCACAGAGGCTCTGCATCGCACAGGCAGTGCAACGACAGCGACCTTGGCGATGGTGCTCGCGGCGTTCGAGTGGGGCATCGAAAAGGAAGAGACGTGGCGGTTTTCGGAACGTGAGTACTGCCGCGCCTACCTCGAGTTCCTGGCGCGGTGCGGCTATCGACTGTCGGCAATTGAGCATGTCACGGCCGGCCCTACCAGCTCGGAGCAACTCACGGCCCAGCCGGCACGGATCCGAGAGCTTCGCAACGCGGAATATCACCTCGGCCGCAATCACGAGCACGGGCTGATGAACTGAGCCGACTCGGCGAACAGCCCGCACCCCGCAGGATGTGCTGCCAGTAACGACCCGACCGCCCGCAACAGTGTTCCGCCGCAAATGGTCGCGTGGCGCGGCTGCGGGCGAGATACTGCGTCGGTACTTAGGAACTAGGGAGCCGTGATGGACTCGCGCGTCGGCACGACGTTTGGCAAGTACACCATCACCCGCCTGCTCGGCAAGGGCGGGATGGGTGAGGTGTACGAGGCATACGACACGGGCAAAGGCCGCACGGTCGCGCTGAAAATACTCGCCCACGAGGTCTCCGACGACGCCGCTTTTCGCACCCGGTTTCAGCGCGAGTCCCAGGCGGCGGCGATTCTGCAAGAGCCGCACGTCATTCCAATCCACGATTGGGGCGAGATCGACGGCAGCCTGTACATCGACATGCGTCTGGTGCAGGGCCAGACGCTTCTTGACCTGATCGAGAAGGGCCCGCTAGAACCGTCCCGAGCGGTCAACATCATCAATCAGGTCGCTGCTGCCCTCGATGCGGCCCACGCCGAAGGCCTGATCCACCGCGATATCAAGCCGCAGAACATTCTCGTCACCCCTGCTGATTTCGCGTACTTGGTCGACTTCGGCATCGCCGAGGCCAGCGGTGAAACCCGGCTTACGACGGCTGGCAGTCAGATCGGCACGCTGAATTACATGGCGCCAGAACGGTTTAGAGATCCGGTCAGCACGCCGGCGGTCGATGTCTACTCGCTGGCGTGCGTGCTGTACGAGTCGCTGACCGGTGAACTGCCGTTTACGCGCGACAGTTTGCAGAATCTGGTCGCGGCCCATATCGCCTCACCACCCCCGCGGCCAAGCATGGCCAATCCGCGCCTTCCGGCCGCCATGGACGACGTCATTGCCCGTGGCATGGCCAAGGACCCCGACGACCGCTACGGCTCGGCCGGCGCCCTCGGCCGCGCTGCGCACCGCGCCCTCCAGACGGCCCCCTCCATGTCGGGGGATGTTGGCCCAACGTCGACCGCGGGAACGTATGCGGGCGTCACCCTCGCGCGACCATCCGACGGAGCGGTGACGGACACAAGCACTCGCCGGCGCGGGTGGGTGCTGCCGACCGTGATCGCGGTGGCTGCGGTCGCGATTCTGGGTGGCATCGGTGTCGTCATCGGCCTGCTCGTCAACGGCGACGACGGCCAAGCGGGCGCCGACGAGCCGACGGCCGCGGTGCCTCCGGTGGTGACGGGTCCGGACCTGAGCGCCCGGCATCAATCCTGCGACGAGGGCTTTTCATTGCCGACGGCCACCGGATTCGGAACCCGCGCTGGGCGGGGGACCGCCGAGACCTCGTGCCTTTTCGCCGATAGTGTGCTGACGTCGTATTGGGCCGCGTATGGCAATGCCAGCCCGCTGCCGAGGGCGGTGTCGGCGCCGGGCGCCGTGGATTGCCAGACAGTGCCCGGCGCATTGTGCAACGGTCCCAACTTCCTGATGCATTGCCAGACGCACCCCGGAGACAGCTGGATCACCTGCATCGGGGGGAACAACGCCCGCGTCTACTTGTGGTGACGCCGGCGATCAAGGATCACATTGGCCGGCAGGCAGTGCCGAGAGGTGGGCGGTCAGCCAGGAGGCCACCTTGGTGAGGGCGTCGGCGCCGTCCTCGAACGTCCCGGATGATGGCTCTGCTGCCAGGGCGACAGCGACCATCCCCCTCGGCGCGGCCAGTACACCCGTCTGGCGGACCAGATAGCTACCCGTCGGTGACGGCCCCCAGCCGCCTTTGAATCGGCTGCCAGGCACGGTGCCGATACCCCAGCTCTGATCGGTTTGAACGTCGCCCATGAGTGCGAAGATCGGCGCGTTCGCGTTGTCGCACACCGCCCTTGAAATGAACCGAGCCTGATCGGTCAACGGCCAATCGGTCTGGCCGAAGGCGGAGAACTCAGGCCGCACTCGTTGCGATTGGACGGTCGTCGGGTCGCTGGTTTGCCTCAGCACGGCGTCCACCTTGTGTGCGGCGGTGACGGGATCACCAAGGCTCGCCCAGATGGACTCGGCCGCAGCGTTGTCCGATTCGGTGATGGCGGCCGTCATCGCCTCGGTGACTTTCGGCGGGTCCTCTTCCCGCAGCGCCGCGATGACCAGTGGGACCTTGATCGTCGACCAGGCGGGACCACTCTGCCACTGTCCCAATGTCATTGGCATCTGGTCGTCGCCGACCGCGCTTATCGCGATGCCCACCACGGCGTTGAGTTCCGTTTCCAATCGGGCGAAGTCAGAGGCAAGCGCTGTCGGCGGGCCCGGTGCCGCCTTGTGGTCACCGAGACGGAGTCCGACGATCACTCCTGCAACCAGCGCCGCCGTGGCGAGCACAGCGACACCGGCGATGAGCCACACACGCCGTCCATTACGCATTGACGTCCGTGAGATTACGCGATCAGCGAGCGCGTTCATCGACCAACGCGGGCCGGGACAGCCCACAATGGGTCCGGACGAACTGCCGAACTGAAGGGAGTTGCCGCCGCGATGGCCAACAG
The DNA here is from genome assembly GCF_035697385.1 of Mycobacterium sp. GTDB lineage: Bacteria > Actinomycetota > Actinomycetes > Mycobacteriales > Mycobacteriaceae > Mycobacterium. Next base: position 15,178 of record NZ_DASSCY010000385.1, read on the forward strand.
CATTCTCCAGTTTGGAATATTGGGGCCATTGCAGATGAGCGCCGACGGCGCTGAAATTCCTTTGGGGGCGGCCAAGCAACGGGCGGTGTTGGCCCTGTTGCTGATGAATAGGAATCGTCCCGTCGCGATCGATTCGTTGTTGGACGCGGCGTGGCGAGGGAACCCACCGCCCGAGGCCCGGGCCAGCCTGCATACGTACGTGTCGAACTTGCGGCGACTGATCAGCAAGGCCGGCGTCGATCCCGCTTCCGTCGTGGTCAGCGCCCGGCCGGGGTATCGGCTCAATGCGCCCGACGCGGTATGCGATATCGGCCGTTTCATCATCGAACACACAGCCGGGATGCGGTCGGCTGCTGCCGGCCGGTTCGAAGAGGCGAGCAGTCATTTGTCGGCCGAGCTGGCCCAGTGGCGTGGGCCGGTTCTCGACGATCTGCGCGACTTCGAGTTCGTTGCCAACTTCGCCTCGGCACTGGCGGAGGACAAGCTGGTGGCGCAAACCGCGCGAGCGGAGGCGGAGATAGCCTGCGGGCGAATATCTTCCATCATCAGCCAGGTCGAAGCCCTTACGGCCGAGCATCCCTACCACGAACCGCTGTGGGCGCAGCTGATCACCGCCTACTACCTGGCGGAGCGCCAATACGACGCGCTCGAGGCATATCGTCGGTTGAAGACGACGCTGGCCGACGATCTCGGCATTGACCCTGGTCCCACCTTGCGGGGCCTGCATGACCGGATCCTTCGCCAAGAGCCGCTGCATGTCAGGGAGATAGCCCGAGCGACTGCGAAACGTGCTGCCGCGACGCTTGAACAGCGCACCAGGGCGTCGGCGCAATCCGCCGTCGCCCAGTTGCGCGACAGCTCCGGACGGGGTCATCCGCTGCGCGGAGCGGCTACCCGAATTGGGCGCCTCCCCGACAATGACATCGTTCTCGACGATGCCATGGTCAGCCGGTACCACGCGATGATCGTCGACACCGGTGCCAGCTTCGTCATCACCGATCTTCGGTCGGCCAACGGAGTCCACGTGGGCGACAGGCCGATTCGTGGCAGCGTGACATTGGCCGACGGTGCCCGCATCCGCATCAGCGACCATGAGTTCACGTTCGAGATGGGGGACGGTCAATAGGCCAGCAGTGCTGCGAGCTCTGCGCGCGGCACCGAAATCTCTTGTGGGCCGGCGAGTTGTGAGAGCCACGCACCTTGGCCGATGAAGAAGATGACGGCTTCGTCGGTGATCGCGAAGTTTTCGTACATCCTCGCGCCGAGGGTGTTCGGCATCGGGTTCTCCTGGCCCTGCGACTTCTTCACCAATTCACGCCGGACAATCGGGTCGAGCACCTCGACCGGTTGAATGCCCGGTTTGAACAACGTGGCCAAAGTGATCGGGACGGCCTTGGCCAAATCGTAGGTGAACGCGTCGAAGTGGGTCACGGGATGGGCGCCTGTATCGCTGCCTCTGTCGAATACCAGGCTTACGGTGCCCGAGGTCGGTGTTCCTGAGTGGTACGCCGTCGCCCTGGCGGCGAGGGAGTACGGAAAATCGCGTGGAGGTGCATCCGCCACGAAGTCGATGAACTCGTCTCTTTCCTGGGTCAGGTAGTCCGTCAGCGTCTGCTGGTCGGGGTAGTCGACCGGAAAGTTGAAGCCGATCTCATAGGTGGCGGTCGCGATCTGGACCTGGCAGCGCCGGTCGGCATCGACCGTCCCCCCGAGCACGTCGCAAGTTTGCGCGCGGGCCGGGGGCTCCAATGTCGTGGTCGCACTTGGCTTATTCGATGCAGGTTGTTGCGGACTGCTTGACGTGCCACACGCTGTCACGCCGATGATTATGGCGGCGCTCGCGATCGTCACGAGGACGTTGCGTTTGATCATGTTCACTCCTTGTCCCGGAAGAGGATGGCCTGTGTGACGCCGCCGCCGTTGATGTGCCCGCCGAGCAGCACAGTGGAGGTGTTGGCGGCCGGGTCGTAGCTCACTAATGCCGTGCCACCGCCGCAGTCCACGTGGCCCTGCAGCATCAATTTGTCGCCGGTCGCGCCGGTGACGAACACACTCTGCGACATACCGGGAACATCCACGCGCGTGATGTGACCGTCCGGGGTCAACCGAGACAAGAACGCAGTGCCGCATGCTCCCACGGACTGCAGGAACGTGCCGCTCGGCAGCTCCCAGGCGGGCCCTTCGCCAATACTCGAGCCGAACCCCGGATCATCGCCCTCGCCGGAGTTGACCGCGGTGAGCGCGGTAGGAGCCCCTCCGTCGATGGGCACTTTCCACAGCTGACCTCCCGAATCGTGCTCCGGCGAGCAGCTGGCGAGGACCACCGTGGGCGTCCACCACCTCATCGGTGCACAGCGGCCGTTCGGCATCGGGGTCGGCAATGTTCGAATGATCCGCCCGTCATTGCCCATCACCACCAGGCTGTCGTCGCTGCGCGGCACGAGCTCGTTTCCGAGGTTGGCGGTCCCGAGGACAAGATGCATCCCATCGGGCGACGCGAGGTAGCGGCCACTGAACTGGCCCGCGCCGCCGAGATCCTCGGTCGGGTAGCTCTGCTGCACGTTGCCTTCGAAGTCGATTCGTGTCAGCGTTCCTGGCTCATTGCCGGTGAAGTTGGTCGAAACCAGCAGTGCCTTGCCGTCGGGACGCGTGTAGCGGGCGTAGCCATCGACGGGAATCGTGGTCTGCTCGCCTGTCTGCAGGTCGACCGAGATGACCTTCGAAGGTGCCGCGGAATCGCCTCTGAATAGGGCGTGGCTTCCGTCTCCCGACCAGTCAGCCAAATGCATGCGCGCGTCGGCCCCCGAGAAGGTCGTGATCACGTAGCGGTTACCTGCCGGGCTCACGAGGAACAGCGTCGTTTCGGCTGTCGCGGGGTCCGGCTCGCCTGGAGCTCCCTGTTCGCCGGGCCGGCGGGCGATGACGGGGCTCCACGTCGCGAGCGTCCAACCCGGGCCGACCTGTGACCATGGCACCTCGTTGATCGATGCCTCGACTCCGTGAGCGGCGGCGGGCGTCGCCGGCGCGGTTGCGGCAGTTGACGGGGGGCTCGATGACTCGTGTGCCGCAATCGAATCGGCAAACGAGCATCCCGTCGCCAAGACCGCCGCGAGGACGGCGACGCCGACCTGTATGCGTAGCGCCTTGGCCCGTAGCAGGCCAGATCTTTGGAGCGAAACGTGGTTCATGGTGGTGACCTTTCGAGGAACTGGTTGATTGTGTTTGTCACGCCAAGGTTGCGGAAGAGGCTTCAAGGGATTCTCAAGTAGTTCTTGGCGGGCAGGTCCTACCCGCCGATCCGCCCAATTGCCGTCTGGGCGAACAGCGTCAGCGCGTCGCACGACAGGGAGTACCAGCCGGTGGCGCGGTAGATCCGGTCCCCACTCAAGAGGGCCAACAGCGTTGTCGACGGCGGGGTGGTCGATGGTTCGGACGCGCAGACTGCTTTAACTCCAAGGCCGTCCACGGGGATGGCGTCGACTCCGGCAGTCGCGAGCGCAAATTGGGATTCGGCGCCATCCGGGAAGGCGCCCAGTAGCCGTAGCTCGGACGTCATCCCGTCTTGGCCCGTCCCCCTGCTGTAGACACACGACATGTCGACCGATCCGGCTTCAACGCCTTGGGGTCGAGTGCTGACCCGCCCACCGAGGATGCTGGCGGCTTCGTCGGTGGTCACCCACTCACACGGGTAGCCGGCGGGTGGAGCTGTCGGGTCGGCACCGGCGAGTGGTGACGGGCCCGTCGCCGCGGCAACGATTCCCGCCGTGATGGCCAGGGCCAGCACAGGGTTCGGTTTCATGTTCGTCACCCGAGCTGATAGGAGTCGCGCGACACCCGGAAGAAGCGCAGTGTCGTTGCTTTTGTGGTCATGCCGCAAAGGGTGCGACGTCTTGCTCGAGCGGTTCTCAAGGAATTCTTGGCGGATTCTTGCGAAACGGGTACCTGGAGGTAATCGACCCGAGTGATCCTGGGGAAACGCGACGACCGCGGGAGGTCTGGTGAGGGTACTGGTGACCGGCGGAACGGGATTCGTCGGTGCGTGGACGGCGAAGGCCGTGGCCGAGGCGGGGCATCGAGTGCGGTTCCTGGTCCGTGACCCCGCACGGCTGGCGACGAGTGTCGGACGGCTCGGCGTCGACACCTCCGACAATGCCGTCGGCGACATCGCCGACGGCCCATCGACAACGGAGGCCTTGGAGGACTGCGATGCCGTCATCCATTGTGCAGCAATGGTTTCCACCGACCCGCGGCAGGCGGACACGATGCTGCGGACCAACCTCGACGGCGGGCGCAACGTGCTCGGCGCGGCGGCGGAACGCGGGCTGGATCCGATTGTGCACGTGTCGAGCTTCACCGCGCTCTTCCGCCCGGGCCTGGACACGCTTCACGCCGATCTTCCCGTCGGCGGCGGAAGCGACGGGTATGGCCGCTCGAAGGCGGCGCTCGAGTCGTACGCGCGAGGACTGCAGGACGCGGGTGCGCCGGTGACGATTACGTATCCGGGCATGGTGCTCGGGCCACCCGCGGGCAATCAGTTCGGCGAGGCGGCCGAGGGCGTGCAGGCCGCGGTCCAGATGCGTGGATTACCCGGACGTGACGCCGCCTGGCTTGTCGTCGACGTACGCGATGTCGCTGCGCTGCATGCTGCCCTGATCACCCCGGGCAAGGGCCCGCGCCGGTACATGGCGGGCGGCAAGCGGGTTCCGGTGGCCGAACTGGCCGCGATGATCGGTTCTGCGGCCAACCGCTCGCTGCGGGTGTACCCAATCCCAGATACCTTGCTACGCAACATCGGTGGGGTCGCCGACGCGGTTGGCCGATACCTGCCGTTCGACACACCCGTCAGCGCAGCGGCCATGCAGTACTACACGCAGATGCCGTATTCGGACGACGCACCGAGCACCCAGGAACTCGGCGTCATCTATCGCGATCCGCGAGAGACGTTGCATGACACGGTTTCCGGGCTGCAGGACGTCGGTCGGCTGTAGCCGTCCAACGCGGCCATGGAATCTGTTACCGCGGCGCTTCTGCTTGATTATCCGAGGGATCTGCCTGGATGAGCCGACGGGCGGCCGCAGCCACCGTGTGCCCGGAGCCCTTGGCCAGTCGCACCAGCAATGAGTACGCGGCGAGTTTGTCGATGTCGTAACGGTCCATCAGGATGCGGGAGGCTTGCTCGACAGGATCGGTGCCGACCGACGGGTTGAGCAGTTCGCCGCCGTCGCGTCGCACGGCGAGCAATGTTTCGGTAGCCAATACCTCGCCGACACGAGTGGCGTCAGCGGGGAAGGCACGGGGTTGGGTGGCGTAGACGGTCAGCACGCCTTTGATGCCGTCCAAGCTGAACAGCTGAAACGACAGCATCGATCGGATGGGGCTACAGGCGAGCACCGGTCCCACGAAGGTGGGCCAGCGCGTCTCGGCGCGGAGATCATCGACGCGGCGTTCTGGGTGATCGTCATCGAGGTCGAGGATCGGGCCACATCTGCACCGCTGCTGTATGCCGTCGAGGATCAGGGGTCGGATATCGGTCGCTGACTGTGACCGCACCTGCTTGCGGCGCTCAACGAGTGCGATCCCGACATGTTCGGTGCCGGGAACATGCTGGCCAGCGGCCATGGTGACCTTTTCCAGGAACGCGTCAACGTCATCGCCGACCTGCTTGTTCGCGGCGCGCAGAGTCTCTGTCAGCCGAGCGATAGCCGCATCGGTGATCGGTTGGCCGGGCCCCCGAGATCCGGACTCTGTGCTTGGCGCGTTCACGACTCCCTCCGGTGGGCTTCGCTCACCACCATCGCGGATACCCACAAGATGCACGGCGAATCCGACAAACTCTTTCTCAAGCCTCCCGTTCGCCAGGGCGTCAAGAACCGCTTGAGAATCTGCCAAGGGTCCTCCCCGACGCTGACGTTGTCAGAGATTCGTCAATCATCGAGGACCCAGAATGTTCACCAACCGCTTCATCAAGTCA
>NZ_DASSCY010000386.1:0-2987 GCF_035697385.1 Mycobacterium sp.
CGTTGCAACTTCATTAAGCGCGACCAGCCGACGGGCAGCCCTCGAATGTGCGATTTCATACGCCCACATCGGCATGTCGCGTACGAAACTGCACAGTCGACGGATTTTTTATCATCCAGCACGCGATACAGCCGACCCCACAGCTGCTCGCCCAGGGTTACGCGCGCTGAACGGCGCCGACCCGGTCGGCCGCGGTCTGCACGGCGGCGTCGCGGGCGGCGCTCGCCTCGTCCTCGGTCAAAGTGCGATCCGCGGCGCGGAATCGCAAGGCGAGAGTGAGCGATTTTCGGCCCTCCCCGATCTGCGGCCCGGTGTAGACATCGAACAGCCGGACATCCTCGAGCAACGTGCCCGCGCCGTCACGCACGGCGTCGACCACGCTCTGCGCCGCGACATCGTCGCCGACGATTAGGCTGACGTCCTGGAAGACCGCCGGGAACGGCGACACCGCGGGCGCAGGCAGGGCCTCCGTGATCGGTATCGCGTCGAGGTCGAGTTCGACGGCGCAGGTGCCCTTCGGCAGGCCGGATCGCTCGACGACTGCGGGGTGCAATTGGCCGGCATGCCCGACAACGGTGTCGTCGACGAGGACTTCGGCGCAACGGCCGGGGTGCCATGGCAGGAGCTGCGCGGCACGCAGCGTCAGCTCCACGCCGGCGGCGCGCCCGATGACCCGCACCGCCTCGAACGCATCGCGCGCCTCCGCCGGCCGTCCGGGGCCCCACGGGCCCGCGGGCTCCCGCAGTCCGGCCAGCACCGCCGCGACGTGTTGCGGCTGCCGCGGCAGCGACGCGTCGAGCGTGGCAATCTCCTCGCCGGTGGGCCGACGCTGCGTCGGAATGCGTTCGACGGCACGGATTTCCGAAGTCGCCTCGACCACCTGTGCGATCGCATAGAGTGCGACGTCGACCGCGCCGCGGGACACGTTGCGTCCCAAGGCTTCCAGGAGACCCGGCAGCAGCGTAGTCGCCAGTGCCGGACGGTCGGACTCCAGCGGATTGAGCACCTGCGTCGTCTTGCGGCGCGCATCGTCGGCAGGCAGACCCCATTGGTCGAACACTCCCGCAGGCAGGAACGGGGTTGGCAGAATCTCCACATATCCGTTGAGCGCCAACGACTTTCCGATGGCGCGGCGGCGCTTCTGGATCGGGGTGAGGCCGCGGCCTGCCGGCGCCTGCGGCAGCACCGACGGAATGATCTCCAGACCTTCCAGCCGCAGTACCTCTTCGACGAGATCCGCGGGCTGTTGCAAGTCCGGCCGCCAGCTCGGCGGTGTAGCGGTCACCTGACCGTCGTTGACCACTACGTCGGCGCCGATCTGAGTCAGCCGCCGCTGCGTGGCGCCTTCCGCATAGTCAACGCCTGCGGTGCGGTCGGGCAGGTCGACGGCCATGCTGACCGGAGGATGGGTCCAATCCTCACGCGGTGGGTCACCACGCCAATCGGTGAGCTTGGGTTCGATTGTGCCGCCTGCGATATCGGCCAACAGGGTCGCGGCCCGGTCGAGCGCCGCCACCGAGATGGCCGGATCGACAGTGCGTTCGTAGCGACGGCCCGACTCGCTGGTCAGATGCAGGCGACGCTGGGTGCGCGAGACCGCGGCGGGGTCCCACACCGCGGCCTCCAGCATCAGGTCGGTGGTAGTTTCGCGGACCTCGGTGGTGCCTGCGCCCATGATGCCGCCGATGGCCGCGGTCGCGACGTCGTCGACGATGAGCACGTCGCGGGGGTCGAGCTTGCGCTCGATGTCATCGAGCGTCACGACCGTCTCACCCGGCTCGGCGAAGCGAACCTTGAAACCGCCGGTGATCAGACTGCGGTCGTGAGCGTGCATCGGGTGACCGAATTCGAGCATCACGTAGTTGGTCACGTCGACGGCAGGCGAGATCGCGCGGATGCCGCTGAGCAGCAGGCGCCGCTGCATCCACCACGGAGACATCGCCGCCGGATCGATACCCGTGACCGGCCGCAAGCCGAACCGGAGCACTCCGGTGCCCGCCTGAATCGTCACCGGCAGGGCCTCACCCTCGGCGGGCAGCGGCGCCACATCCGCGGGATCGACGTAGTCCAGGTCGTAGGCGCACGCAATTTCGCGCGCCATTCCGCGCACCGACAGGCAGTAGCCGCGGTCGGGAGTGATGGCCAGGTGGAACACCACGTCGTCCAGGCCAAGCACATCGGCAGCAGGTGTACCCGGTTCAGCGGTGCCCGGCGGTAGCACCAAGATGCCGGAGTGGTCTGTGCCCAAATTGAGTTCGGACGTCGAGCAGATCATCCCGTCGGAGGTCCGGCCGTAGGTCTTGCGGGTGGCGATCGTGAAGTCGCCGGGCAGGACAGTGCCAGGCAACGCCACGACGACGAGATCGCCAACGGCGAAATTGGTTGCTCCGCAGACGATATCGCGGGGCTCGGCCTCGCCGACGTCGGCCTTGACCGCCCGGATCGGCTTTTTGAACTCGGTGAGTTCTTCGAACTCGACGACCCGTCCGACGGTCAGCGGCCCAGTGACAGGGCCGACCGGGATGATCTCGTCGACTTCGTGGCCGATGCGGATCAGCGTCTGTTCCAGCTCGTCGGCAGGCACATGCCAACCCGGCGCGCCGGCCTGGATGACATCGCGCAGCCAACTGTAGGGAAGCCGCATCAGGCCCCTACCCCGAACGGCAGGGAAAACCGCACGTCGCCCTCGACCATGTCGCGCATATCGGGGATGCCGTTGCGGAACTGCAGTGTCCGTTCCAGCCCCATGCCGAACGCGAAGCCAGAGTAGATGTCGTGATCAATGCCGCAGGCGCGCAACACATTCGGGTTGACCATGCCGCAGCCGCCCCACTCCACCCAGCCGGGTCCACCCTTCTTGTTGGGGAACCAGACGTCGACCTCTGCCGACGGCTCGGTGAACGGGAAGAAGTGCGGACGGAACCGGGTGCGGCCCGCGGGACCGAACTCCGAGCGGGCGAACGCGTCGAGCGTGCCGCGCAGGTGCG
>NZ_DASSCY010000387.1:0-8195 GCF_035697385.1 Mycobacterium sp.
CCAGACGGCCCCCGAATCACCACGATCAGAACACTCGCATCACAAGAGCCTCGTCCCAAGTCCGACAGAGCTGGTTGACATCCGGAGCCGATCGGCGCCCCGCCCACACTTCCACGCTCGTCACAGTCGCAGCCATCTGGACCCAAGATTGAATCGAGACGTACACGCTGCCCTGACTGGCCAGGCATGTGGTGGGCGATACTGGATTCGAACCAATGGCCTCTTTCGTGTCAGCCGGACTCGGTAGGCGTGAGAAGTGCTCACCCTGGCGGCTGGAGGTCCGAGACCGTCCGAACTCGTCCGGTCTGCGGCGACCACATTGTCACGCACATCGTCACGCAACGAGTCGCCAGCATCGCCGAGCTACGCATTACGAGTCGCAAGCGTTCGTCCATCAAATGCTCCCCCAACGCGGCCGCGGCCATGGATGTGTGGAGGCGTCCATGATCGCCCAGTCCGTAGGCTGCTCGCTTGGCTGCTCACACTCTCAGCTTGGGAAGTGATGGTCACATGCCAACGCATCAGGCTTACGGGGAAATCCGCGTCTGCAATAGTCATGACGCGGATCTGTGCTGTCTGCGGGCTGATGCATGATCAGCCGCGGCTCATTCCGTAGCGGAAATCCAATCGTGATCGGGATGCACCCGTTCGAGCGCCGTGTGAAGCCAGGCCCGCTGCGCGGAAGACATCCGGGGCAGCACGGCCTCGAAGTCCGCCCGGTCCTTCTCCCGCACCGCCTTCGCCTTGAAAGGCAGACAGATCAGTGATCTTGGCCGGTTCGAGCCAGGTCTGCAGCGTGGCGACGGGGCACGATTGGGCCATCGAGGCCCCGGGGGAGTTCTTCGTCGTCGCCGCGCTGGTTGGTCTTGGATCGGCGGATCGTAATCACCAGCCCATTGGGGTGCACCTCGATGATCCGCAACTACCTGAAGTCCAGCAGCGCCGGCCAGTCGACCTTAAGGCTGCGCTTTGGGAGGACCGGCGGTAGGCGGAGCGGTGGTGGCGCGCTCGATCAGGGTGGGCTTGATCAACACCGGTTTGCCGGCCGGCTCACCGGCGATTCGCGCGATTGCTCGCTCCACCGCTGCTCGGGCGATCGCCGCCGAGTCCTGACCGATGGTGGTAAGCCGAGCCCAGGTTGCGCGCGCCAGTCGGCTGTCGTCGTAGCCCACGACGGAGAGTTGTCGTGGAACGTCGATTCCCGACGCCCGTAGGGTAGCCAGGAAACCGACGGCTGACTGGTCGTTGAATACGACGGCTGCCGTAGCGCTAGTAGGGTCGCGCCCACCGATCAGCCAGCCAGCCGCCCGACTGCCCTCGGCTTCGGTCAGACCGCCGGGGATGATGCGGGCCAGCCGTCCCAGACGGGCCGCGCGCATTGCCGCCTGGTAGCCGCGTCGCCGTTCCGCGGCACCGGGCGCCCGGCCACCGTCGACGTGCAGGATTCGGCTGTGGCCGAGCTCGAGAAGATGGCGTGTGGCGAGCTCGGCTCCGGTGACGTCGTCGGTCCGTACGACGTCGATCCCTTCCGCCGTGGCTGCGCGGGCGATGACGACAGTCGGGGTCTGGCGGCCGATGGCCGCGAGGTCGGCGAGTCGCGCGCTGGGGCCGAGCAAGATCACCGCGTCACACCTGAACGCCAGCAGATCCTGCGCGGCGCGCTGCTCCCGACGATCTGGTGTCACACCGGACAGCACGAGTTCGTAACCGGAATCCTGCGCCGCAGTGTAAAGCTCGGTCACCAGCTCGGCGTGGAACTCGTGCCCGACGCCGAAGCTGACCCCGATCAGGCGGGTCTGCTTCCGGCTCAACAGCTGGGCGCGGGTGTCGGGCCGATAGCCGATCTCGGCCGCGGCTGCTCGCACCCGGGCGCGGGTCTCGTCGCTGGCTCCCGGCTGATCGCGGAACACGATCGAGACCAGTGGTCGGGACACGCCGGCCCTGAGGGCAACGTCCTCCATGGTTGGTCGCCGAGGCCGGGCCGAGCTGCCGATTTGCGCATCGTCGGTCATGTACCTCATACTAGAGCGCGCTAGCTACTAGCGCGCTCTAGTTCCCACAACGTCGAAGGATGATCATCATGGCCGTCGAGACAGCAGAACCAATTGCGATCGGACTGATCGGCGCCGGCCGGATCGGCACCTCGCACGCCGGCATCATCGCGCAGCGGGTACCAGGCGCACGGCTCGCCGCGGTCGCCGACCCCCGACCCCAGGCCGCGCAAGCATTGGCCGATCGCTACGGCGCGCGCACCTTCACCGGTCCGATCGAGTTGATCAACGACCCGGAGATCCCGGCAGTCGTCATCGCTGCTTCGTCGGAGGCGCACGCGGATCTGATCGTCGCGGCGGCTGCTGCCGGAAAGGCGATCTTCTGCGAGAAGCCGATGTCGCTCAACCTGGCCGACGCCGATCGTGCGTTGGCAGCGGCGGAGGCAGCCGGGGTCATCCTTCAAGTCGGATTCAACCGTCGATTCGACCGCGGCTTTGCCGCAGCCCACGAGGCTGTCAGCTCCGGTGCCATCGGCTCGGTCCAGCTGATGCGTTCGCTGACCCGCGATCCGGGCCTGGCCAATCCGGCCGCCGTTCCGCCGTGGACGATCTTCCTGCTCACCCTGATCCATGATTTCGACGCCTTGCTTTGGCTGAATCCGGGTGCCGATCCCGTAGAGGTCTACGCCACCGCCGACGCCCTGGTTGCCCCGGACTTCAAGGACGCTGGCCTGCTCGACACCGCCGTCGTGGTGATCACTTTCGACAACGGCGCCCGCGCTGTCGCCGAGGCGAACTTCTCCGCGGCGTACGGCTACGACGTCCGTGCTGAAGTCTTCGGCTCCGAGGGCATGGTGACCGCCGGCGGCGGAGCGCGCAGCAGCGCGCAAGTGTTCACCTCCTCCGGCTGGAGCACCGACACGGTCCGCAGCGACACCGAGCTCATGCGCGACGCTTACACATGCGAGTTCGTCGAGTTCGCCGCGGCGATCCGCGAATGCCGTCAGCCCTCCGTCACCGGCGTCGACGCCCGGCGTGCGCTCGCCGTCGCGCTGACGTGCATCGAGTCTGTGCAGACCCACGCCCCGGTCGCCGTCCGGACCTCCGGCGAGGCGGTGGCGTGATGGCGTTCCAGCTCGCCGTCTGCGCCGAGATGGTGTTTACCGACTTGCCACTGTTGGAACGGATCCGCCGGATCGACGAGCTCGGCTTCACCGTCGAGATCTGGGACTGGACCGCCAAGGACATCGACGCGCTCGTAGCGACCGGAGCGACGTTCTCATCAATGACCGGGTACATCCGTGGCAACCTCACCGACCCCGACGGCGCCGACGAGCTGCTGGCTACCGCCGAGCAGTCCATCCCCGTCGCGGCCCGGCTCGGCATCCCCCGGCTGAACCTGCACGGCACCGGTCTGGGTGAGAGCGGAATCCCGGTGAAGCCGGTGGAGACCGTCACCGGCGAGATGTGGCTGGCCGCCGAGAAGACCCTGACCCGGATCGCCCGACTCGGCGAGCGCGAGGGCGTGACCTTCGTGCTCGAGAACCTCAACACTGCAGTCGATCACCCGGGAACGCCCTTCGCCAAAGCGGCGGACTGTCTCGCGCTGGTCGAGGCGGTCCACAGTCCTGCACTGAAGCTGATGCTCGACCTGTACCACGCCCAGATCGGCGAGGGGAACCTGATCGAGCTCCTCCGCCGCTGCGGCCCGGCCATCGGAGAGATTCAAGTGGCCGACGTACCGGGGCGGTGCGAGCCCGGCACGGGTGAGATCAACTATCCAGCGATCGCGCGTGCGTTGGCCGAGATGGGCTACGACGGCACCATCGGGCTCGAAGCGTTCGCGTCGAGTGACAGCGAACTCGCCCTCCAGCGGTTCCGCGACGCCTTCAGCCTCTAGCCACGCCGGACGAAAGGAAACCGGAAAGCTCTCAGCTCGCGCTCAGCGACGACCAGATCGCCGTGCGAGCAGCACAGGCGACGTAGTCCTTGGTCGTGGGGTAGCACCGCATGCGTGTGATGGCCCGATCCGAGAGACAATGCCGCTGATCCAGCTTTGTGGTCCCGGTGATTGCGGATACTAGCGACCCGGCGCGGACGGAGGGTTCGACCGCGGTGTCTGATATGAACGCTGGAGGTCGGCGTAAGTGTGACGGCGTGGTCGACGCCGACCCCTTTGCTGATCAACCTCAGACTTGTGCGGCGCCTTGGTTGCTAGGGCTATATACCGGTCAAGGCTTTGTTTCCACCAGTTGAGTGCGGTATCGAGTTGGTCCCCTCCGGTTGGTCGTGGATCTAAGGAATCGATGCCGTTCGCGGCTCGCCATATGGTGATGTCGCCAACGAGCGTCGCGCTCGGATGGCTTCCCTGCGCCGCCCAGGTGGGAGGGGCGGCCTCTCGGTCGACTTGGTCTCGAACTTGGCTGGCGAGGTCGGCGACAAGTCGTGCTCGCTTGGTCAGATACGCGCCCCAGGCCATATCGTCTCTGAGTCTTGCTGGGACGTCGGGGAGCCAGGGTAGCGGTCCCGGGTCGGGTGTGGTGAATGCGGTGAGCCGCCAGTAGAGGACGGCGGCCATGTCTCCTGTGGTGGAAAGATCTCGTCCTAACGTGGCTTCTTGCAAATGGACGAGCGGGTGTTCGCCGCTTTCAGCGGCGAGGTTAATCAGGTGGGCCCGAAGCGTGGGCCAGGTCGGTTCATTGGTGAGGCCAGGAATGTACTTATCGATCAGGTCGAGTTCGGCCAGCTTCTGCCGTCCAACTGTTTGTTCGGCAGCGGCTTGGAGGCTGTCGGTGTACCGCCGGACGGCGTCGAATAGTCGGCTGGCGGAGTCGTTGAGCTCGCGGAGCTGCGTGCTGGCGGAGCTGGGGGCGTCGTCGCGGGCGAGGATCTGCTGCAGGCTTTCGGTCGGTGTGCTTGGCGCGATGGTCTCGGGACGGATGAGATTGTGCGGGTCGCCGTCGCCGACGGCTTGAAGATAGAGGTGGTTGGCGTGCCGGCCGCGGCTGAGCATCGTGTAGAGCTGCTGCCGGGATTCCTGGCCGGTCAAGATTCCGTGAGCGGTGTCGACGGAGATGCCTTGGGCGCCGTGGATGGTGGTGGCGTAGCCGAGGCCGGTCGAGGTCGCAACGTAGTCGGCGGGGAGCCGGACGGCGAGCCTGCTGCCGTTATGGCGGACGGTCAGTTCGCCATGTCTACCGACATGGGTGATGGTCCAACGGTCACCGTTCTTGACCCAGTCGGTGGCCGAAAGGCGGAGTTGTCGCTTATTGGTGCGGGTGATGATCACATCGCCGACGCTGGCGTGGTTCCTGTCAGCCAAGAGCGTTTCGCGCCCGATCGGGGCAGTGCCGATTCGTTGATCACGGGCGCGGCGGTTGAGTTCGGCGACTAGCTCGCGGGTTGGTGCGAGCATGATCGCGTCCAGTCCGGCTGCGCGGTCAGATGCCCAGGCGTTGAACGCGTCCTCGGTCGCTTTGGCGAGATCGCCGACATGAACGCGTCCGTGATCAAGGTAGTAGTTCAGTCCGGTGTGGTCGCCTTCGCGAAGCGAGATTGTTGCCGCTGCTTCGGCGGGGTCGGTGAAGCGGTGGAGCTCGGTGAGCTCAACCGCGCCGCATGCTTGTCTGATGTCGCGGAGGACGCCGCCGGCGCCGATGGCGGCGAGTTGTTGATCGTCACCGATCAGCCGGACGCTGGCGCCTCGGCCGATGGCGATCTGGACGGCGGTGTCGAGGGACAGGGTGTCGGCCATGCCGGCTTCGTCAATGATCACCAATGTTGACGGACCGATCCGAGCTGCCCAAACCGGCAGATCGTTGTGGTTGATCGACCAGGTGAGTTTGGCGAGGGTGTCGGCGGGAATGCCGGATTGCTCGGCGAGGACGACGGCCGCGGCGGCGGACGGGGCGAGTCCGATCACCTGGCCGCCATCCTGGGTCCAGGCAAGGGTGAGGGCGCGCATGGCGGTGGTCTTCCCGGCGCCGGCGGGTGCGATCGCGAGCTGCAGCCGCGCGCCGGAGGTACACATGTCGCGGACCAGCACCGCCTGCCCGGCATCAAGGGCGGTACCATTCGCGGCCAGCTCGAGCATCGCCAACTCCACCGCCGACGGGTGGATAACGGACCCGTCCCAGCGGCCGGCGGCGGCGACCAGACGCTGCTCGGCGTCGAGAATCCGCTGCGAGGTGTACCGGTCGGCGCCGGCGACGGTGTACACCGATGACCCGTCCGCCCGCCGCAGTGCCTCTGGTTCTTCGATGCCATCTGGCGGGGCCGTCAGGGCTATCGACCGGTAGTCGAGCACCTCGTCCACGAGGAGCTCGACCAGGGTGTTCGCCTGCTCGGCAGGGAGGTTGATCGTGCGGATCTGCCGTTCGGCTTCGGCGCGGACGTGCCACATCTGCCAGGTCGGTCGGCTGTCCTCCATCACCGACACAATCCGATCGGCGGTCTGGGCGACCCACCTGGCATCCGCGACGCGGGCGGTCTCCGCGTCGGGGGCGAATGCGGTGGCGATCATCGCGGTGATGGCGCCGCGGCCGCCGAGGACTGCCGCCGCCTCGGCCAGCCAGACGCGGCGTTGTTCGGCTTCGGAGCGGGGTTCGTGTTTGGCGTCACGGGTTTCCAGCGTGGCCTGCTGGGCCAGGTTGAGTGCTTCGACTGGGGTGGGTGGCCGGCCATGGTCGGTTTGAAACTGGACGGCCAGCTCGCCGCGCCGGCTGTTGATCCTGGCGCGGCGAGTCGACCAGCGCTCCATCAGCCGGAGGTCAACGCCGACGATCTCCCGGATCGGCCGCTTCGCTGGGTCGGTGCCGATCCGTTCGGCGAACCGAACTCCGAGCGCGTCATGCAGATGCCGCTCGAGGGCGGTGTTGTAGGTCTCCGACGCGGCCACTTTCGCCTTAAACAAGACCCGGCCGTCAATGGCTAACCAGCGGCCGTCGAGGGTCTGCACTTTGTTCGCCGCTGCGACGTGGGTGTGCAGATCCGGATCGCCGGCCCTGCTGTCCCGGTGGGTAAACGCCGTCGCGACCAAACCACGGACGTCGACCTGCCGGATCCCCTGAGCGCCGGTCCGGGTGAACAATGCATGCTCCTCGATGAACCGCAACGCGTCGTGAACGGCGGCTCGATGGGCCTGTTCAATCACCGCCGCCACCCTCGGGTCAGCGACTGCCCACAGCGTCGACACCGACTTCACCGGCGAGAACGTCAAGTCATACCCGGCGACAGTCTGGGCACGGGGCCGTGAATCCTTGGCGATCTGACCGGCCAACTCCCGGGCATCGACCGGATCCCGGTCGTGCTCAGCGCGGAAGAACTCACTCGCCACGTCGGTCCGGATCCTCGCCCGATCCGCCGCCGCGGCCGCGGCATCGGCGGGCTCGGCGACCGCAGCGTTCAGATCGGCGATCCGCTTGGCCACCTCGACCCGGAACGCCGAAGTCTCGTCCAAGTTCCGGAACGGAACGCCGAGCCGCATGACGTTCTCGAAGTCGCGGCGCGTCAGGTTCGATCCGTCCAGCTGCTGCAGCCGGGCCTCTGCCAGCGGATGCATCCCGCAGCCGAACAGAGCCCGCATCTGCTCCGCGGACACCGGATCGCCGACCTGCAACCCGTCAATGCCGCCCAGGCCAGAACCGACCCAAACCCCCGGAGATTCGCTCCGTTCGGTGTAGTACGCCGCCAGCCCGACGTGACCCTTCTCGGTCGCGTCCAGCGCCGCAACCTGCCGCGTCAGGTAGTCATAGCCCGACCCGGCCGTGAGCTTATGCAGGCTCATAGTCACACCCACCCGAAGGGGGTACCCGCGCCGGGGCGGTCAGGCCGACCCGAGCTACTTCCGGTGGTGCACCAGGTGTGTTCGACTTGAAGCTTTAAGAGTTCGAGGGGGTACGTCGGACTGGAGTGCGGCGGTCTGAGACATCACGGGATTTTGAGGCGGTGTAGACGAGGCCTAGTAGATGGACACCGATGAGTTAGCGCTCGATCTGGCAAACGCAGTGTCAGGAGATGAGTCTCGTAGCAGGAACGCTCACGGGAAATCGTGGAGAGCCGGGCGCAGCGCCGACTAGCGTGTCGCTGTGACAGCTCCGTCCACCGGCGCCGTCGGCGCGCCGGTGAGGGCCAGGTCGCTTTGGGCCGCTCTCGCCGCAGGTGCCGGGGTCGGGTTCCTCGGTGGCCTGATCGGTCTCGGTGGCG